>JACQUR010000110.1 GCA_016210245.1 Chloroflexota bacterium | reverse complement strand
GTGGCAGATCGAGCAGGCCGCCTATGCGCGCACCGCGCGGCGGCTGATGGAGGGCTACGCCTTCGTCCGCCGCGCCGCCCTTGCCGGTTGAAGGTTTCGGGTTGCAGGAGTGGGCATTCCTCCCAAATCCGTCGATTGTGACGTCTGGCGCCGTCACCCACGGGTGTCGGCGCCAGACGTCACAATCGACGGATTTGGGTTCCCTCTCTGGCAGGCGGCGGGCCGCCCAAGCCCCCCGCAGGCACCCCGCGCTTGGAGGTTGGAGGTTGAAAGTTGGAGGTTGAAGATACGATACTCCAACCTCCAGCTTTCACCCTCCAACCTTCAATCCATTCATGCAGAGGAGGTCTCATGGTTGTTCGTCCAGTTCGACAGGTGATCTTCCTGTTGCCTGCCCTGGCGCTCCTGCTGGCGGCGTGCGCGCCGGCCGCGGCGCCCTCGCCCACAGCCGCGCCGGCCAAGCCGGCGGCGACTGCGGCGCCGGCCAAGCCGGCTGAGAAGCCGGCCGCCACCGCCGCGCCGGCCAAGCCGGCTCCGACCGCCGCGGCCAAGGCGGAGGAGAAGCCCGCCACCGGCGAGCCGTACAAGATCGGCGCGATCTTCGACATCACCGGCGGGGGCTCGTCGCTGGGTGTGCCCGAGCGCGACACCATCAAGATGCTGGAGGCGGAGGTCAACGCCAGGGGCGGCATCAAGGGCCCGGATGGCAAGCTCCACCCGGTGCAGGTGGTGCTCTACGATAACCAGAGCCAGGAGAGCCAGTCGGTGCTGGTGGCCAAGCGACTGATCGAGGAGGACAAGGTCCCGGTTATCCTTGGCGCCACCCAGAGCGGAACCACCCTGGCGATGGTGGACACGATCCAGAAAGCCCAGGTGCCGCTGATCTCGGCCGCGGCCAGCATCCGCATCGTCGAGCCGGTCGCGGAGCACAAGTGGGTGTTCAAGACGCCCCAGAGCGACGTGCTCATCCACAGCGTGCTGGTGGAGTACCTGAAGGCCAAGGGACTCACCAGGGTGGCCTGGATGAGCGTGAACAACGCCTTCGGCGATAGCGGGCGGGACGAGTTCCAGAAGGCCGCCCCGGCGGCCGGCATCCAGATCGTCGCCAACGAGCGCTTCGGGGCCGAGGACAAGGACATGAGCGCGCAGCTCACCAAGATCCGCGGCACGGACGCCAACGCGCTGATCATCTGGGCTATCCCGCCCGCGGCCTCAGTCGCAACCAAGAACGCCGCCGACCTGGGCATCAAGATCCCGGTCTTCCAGAGCCACGGAATCGGCAACCAGGACTTCATCACCCTGGCCGGCCCGGCCGCCAACGGCGTGGTCTTCCCGGTCGGCAAGCTGCTGGTGGCCGACTCGCTCGCGGACAGCGACGCCCAGAAGAAGGTGCTGCTGGACTACACCGCGGCCTACCAGAAGGCGTACGGCAAGGGCCCCACGACCTTTGGCGGCCACGCCTGGGACTGCTTCTGGATCGCCGTGCGGGCGATGGAGAAGGCCGGGCCCAACCCGAGCGCGATCCGCGATCAGCTCGAGCAGATCAAGGACTTCGTAGGCATCACCGGCGTGTTCAACTTCAGCCCCCAGGACCACAACGGCCTGGACAGGCGCGCCGTGACGATGGTCAAGATCGTCGACGGCAAGTGGAAGGCGACCGACTAAACGTAATGCGTAATGCGTGAAACGTAATGCGTGATCATCACGCATTACGTTTCACGCATTACGCATTACGTTTTACGCATTACGTATGAGTGACGCGGCGCAGTACCTGGTCACCGGGCTTACCCTGGGCAGCATCTACGCATTGGTAGCCCTGGGCTTTGTCACCGTGTTCAGCGTGACGGGGGTGATCAATTTCGCCCAGGGCGAGTTTGTGATGCTCGGCGCCATGCTGGCCGCGCAGTTCGTCCAGGTTGGCGCGCCGCTGCCCCTGGCCGCTCTGCTGGCGGTGGCGGGCGCGGCGCTGGTCGGCGCCCTGGTGTTCGAGGTTGGCCTGCGCCCGGCCCGGGGCGCCTCCGAGCTGGCCATGATCATCATCACTATCGGCGCCTCCACGGCGATCCGCGGGGCGGCGCTGCTGGCCTGGGGGACCGATCCTCGCCCGCTGGCAGCCTTCACCCCGGGGCCGCCGATCGAGCTGGCCGGGGCGGCCGTGGTGCGCCAGAGCCTCTGGGTCCTGGGCGCCACTGCGGCCGTGCTGGTGGCCCTACACCTGTTCTTCAGCACAACTGCAATGGGGCGGGCGCTGCGCGCCTGCGCGGTGAACGCCGTTGCCGCGCGCCTGGTGGGCATCAGCCCGCGCCACACGGGCCTGGCCGCCTTCGTCTTGAGCGGAGCGGTGGGTGCGGTGGCCGGCGTGGTGCTCGCCCCCCTCAGCTACGCCACCTACGACATGGGGCTTATGCTGGGCTTGAAGGGCTTCGTGGGCGCCGTGCTGGGCGGGATGGCCAACCCGTCCGGCGCGGTGGCGGGCGGGCTGGCGCTGGGCCTGCTGGAGGCCTTCGGCACACCGATCTCCTCCGCCTACAAGGACGCTGCCGCCTTCATCGTGCTGATCCTGGCCATGCTGCTGCGCCCCGGCGGGTTGTTTGGGCGCGGCCTGGGGCGGGGGAGCCTGTGAGCTGGCTGGGCGTGCCGCGACGCGACTGGGTGATCCTGGCGGCGGTGGCCGTGGTGGTTGGCGCGGCGCCGCTGGCGGTTTCACGCTACTACCTCAGCATCCTGGTGACCGTGGGCGTCTACGGCATGGCCACGGTCGGCCTGTGCCTGCTGGCCGGGTACGCGCGCCAGATCTCGCTGGGCCACGCCGCCTTCTACGGCCTGGGCGCGTACGCGTCCGGTCTGCTGGCGGCGCGCTGGGACTGGTCGCCCTGGATCACCATCCCCGTCGGCGTGCTGGGCAGCGGATTGGTGGCCTGGCTGCTCGGGCGGCCGGTGCTGCGACTCAGCGGCCACTACCTGGCTATGGCCACCCTCGGCCTGGGCATCGTCTTCCAGGTCGCCCTGAACGAGCTGACCGAACTGACCGGCGGGCCGTCCGGCTTCTCCGGCATTCCGTCGGTGCCGCTGGCGTGGCTGCCCTTCAACTCGGAGGTGCGCAGCCTCTACCTGGTGTGGGCGCTGTGCCTGGCGCTGCTGGGGCTCGCGCTCTGGTTGGTCAACACCCGGATCGGGCGCGTGCTGCGCGCCATCGGCGAGAGCGAGCTGGCGGCCGAGCTGTTGGGCCTGGACACGGCCGCCTGGAAGGTGCGTGTGTTCGCCCTGAGCGCCGCCTACGCCGCCCTGGCGGGCGCGCTGTACGCCCACTACGTCACCTTTCTGAGCCCGGCCCCCTTCGGGTTCATGTTCTCCCTGGAGCTGCTGGTCATGGCCACCATCGGCGGGCTGGCCAGCGTGTGGGGTGGGCTGCTCGGGGCGGGCATCGTGGTCGTGCTGACCGAGACGCTGCGCTCGGCCCTGCCCAAATCGCTGCCAGGCTCGAGCGGAGAGCTCGAGCTGATCCTGTTCGGGCTGGCCCTGGTGGCCATCATGGCCCTCCGCCCCTCCGGGCTGGCCGGCCTGGGTCGGGTGCTGCTGGGGCGATGGGCGCCACGCGCCGCGCTGGCAACTCCGACCGAGGCCGTCGAGGCGGAGTCGGTGGGGGAGGCAGCCCGTGTCGGGTCGTGAGGCCGGGGCGCCACTCCTGGAGGCGCGCGAGGTGTGGCGCGAGTTCGGCGGCGTGGCCGCGCTGCGAGGCGTCAGCCTGGGCGTCCACGAGCGGGAGATCGTCGCCCTGATCGGCCCGAACGGCGCCGGTAAGACCACCCTGCTGAACCTGCTCTCGTGCGTCCTGCCCCCCACGCGGGGCCAGGTCCTCTTTCGCGGCCGCTCGCTGGCCGGCCTGGCGCCCCACCGGGCGGCGCGCCTGGGGCTCACGCGCACCTTCCAGAACCTGCAGCTCTTCGGCAGCCTGACCGTCGCCGAGAACGTGCTGGTGGCGCGCGAGGCCCGCGGCGGCCACGCGGCCTCGTGGAGCGAAGCCTTGCCCTGGCTGGAGCTGGTGGGTCTGGCGGCACGAGCCGACGAGTACGCCCACCACCTGCCCTTTGGCCAGCGCCGCCTGCTGGAGCTGGCGCGCGCCCTGGCCGTCGAGCCGACCATGCTCCTGCTGGACGAGCCGGCGGCGGGCCTGAGCAGCGGGGAGCGGGCGGCGCTGCGCGAGCTGCTGCTGGCGGTGCGGGCGCGCGGCGTGGCCGTGCTGCTGGTGGAGCACGACCTGGAGCTGGCGCTGGGCGTGGCGGACCGGGTGGTGGTGCTGGACTACGGCGAGAAGATCGCCGACGGGACGCCGGAGCAGGTGCGGTCCGACCCGCGGGTGATCTCGGCCTACCTGGGAGCGGCCGCGTGAGCCCGGCCCAGCCCGTCCTGCGCCTGGAGGCGCTCAGCGCCGGCTACGGTGGCCTGGAGGTGTTGCACGGGGTCGACCTCGTCGTCCAGCGCAACGAGGTGGTCGCGCTGCTGGGCGCCAACGGCGCGGGCAAGAGCACCCTCCTGGCCGCATCCAGCGGCCTGCTCCGCCCGCGCCGGGGGCGGGTCTGGCTCGACGGCGCGGAGGTGACCGGCCTCCCGGCGGAGCGGCTGGTGCGGCTGGGGCTGGCGCACGTGCCGGAGCGGCGCCAGGTGTTCGCCACCATGACCGTGCTGGAGAACCTGCTGCTCGGCGCGCACCACCGCCTGGGGCGCGAGCCGCGCGCCGCCATCCAGACAGACCTGGCGGCGATGGTCCAGGTGTTCCCGAGGCTGGGGGAGCGCTCGCGGCAGCTCGCGGGCACCCTCTCCGGGGGCGAGCAGCAGATGCTGGCCATCGCCCGCGGCCTCATGAGCCGGCCGCTGGTGCTGCTGCTGGACGAGCCGAGCCTCGGCCTGGCGCCGCTGGTGGCGCGGGACATCTTTCAGGCCGTGGCCGCGCTGCCGGCGCGGGGCTGCGCGGTGCTGCTGGTGGAGCAGAACGCCCGCGCCGCCCTCCAGGTAGCCGCCCGCGGCTACGTGCTGGAGCTGGGCCGCATCGCCGCCGAAGGCCCGACCGACGCGCTGGCCAACGACGCCCGTGTCAGCGCTGCCTACCTGGGCAGGCGAGGCTGAGCGATGGGGACGGAGGCCCACCCATTTCGAACGCCACGCTACAGCAGCGCCCGCGCCTTCAGCTCCAGGTAGCGGTTGATCGTGGCGGGGGTGAGCTGGTTGGCTGGGGTGTCGACGGTGAGGACGCCAGCGCGGCGCAACTCGTCCAGGACGGCGGTGCGCTCGTCGAGCAGGCGTGCGGCCACGACCTTCTCGTACAGCTCGCGCCCAACCTGAGGGATGGCGTCAGCCCGCGCCTGGACAGCCGGGTCGCTGATGGCGACGCACAGCGGCAGGTGGTGGCGGGCGAGCAGCGCCAGGTGGCGGGCGATCGTGCGCGCCACGTCCGGATCGCTCAGATCGGTGAACAGCGCCACCAGCGCCCGGGCGCGCAGGTCACTCCGCAGGCGGGTGAAGGCGCCCACGTAGTCCGACTCGACCGGCTGGGCAGAGACGGCGTAGAGCTGCTCGACGATGCGGTAGAAGTGGGCCCGACCGCGCCTCGGTGGAGTGTAGGCGTGGACGCCGTCGGCGAAGCTGAGCAGGCCCACCCGGTCGCCGCGCGCGAGCGCCACGTAGCACAGCAGCAGCGCGGTGTTCACCGCCGCATCGAGGCGGGTCAGCTCGCCCACGCGGGTCAGCATCATGCGGCCCAGGTCGAGCAGGACGATCAGACGCTGGCTGCGCTCGGTCTCGTACAGGGTGGTGATCGGGCGGTGGCGGCGCGCGGTCGCCTTCCAGTTGACGCGCCGCACGTCGTCGTCGGGCTGGTAGTCGCGCAGGCTCTCGAACTCGGTGCCGCGCCCCAGCAGGCGGGCGCTGCGCAAGCCCATCTCCCGCAGCAGCCCCTTGCGCGCCAGCAGGTCGTACTTCTGCACCTCCAGCAGGTTCGGGTAGACCGCCACCTCCTCGTCCAGCGGCAGCGTGTGCTGCCGCCAGAGCAGGCCGAGCGGGGTGCGCCAGCGGAGCGTCAGCGTGCTGAAGCGGTACAGGCCGCGCGCCGTCGGGCGAGTGGTGTAGCGGAAGGCCACCCGCGCCGCGGGGCCGACCGTACCCTCGAAGAACAGCGCGCTCGAGCGGAAGGCGCTGGGCGGCGTCTCGCGCAGCCGGACCACCACGGCGCGCCGAGCTCGGTTGGCCACGACCAGCTCGACCGGGTTGTCCGCGGCCAGGTAGAGGCGGGGATGGTGCTGCCGCTCCACCTCCAGGTCACCCGGCCGCACCGCGGCCGCGTGGTCGGCGAGCACGGCGGCCAGCAGCGCGACCGCCCCGGCAGCCGCCAGGCCGAGGAAGGCCGGAGCCAGCTCGCCCAGGCCAAGGGGCAGCGCCAGGCCGAGGGCCAGCAGGTAGAGGCGCAGCGTCGGAGCAGGAAGATCCCTGAACCGCCCTCCCCGCGTCCCCGCGTCCCCGCCCATCCTGAGCCCGTCGAAGGACCCCGCTCGTCCTTCGACAGGCTCAGGACGAGCGGGGGCGGCCGTCCGCTCATGGTTCGACAGGCTCACCATGAGCGGACTCTCTGGCTGGCCTGCCCGGCTCGTTTTGAGCTTGTCGAAGGCCCCCGCTCACCCTGAGTCTGTCGAAGGCCCCCGCTCATCCTGAGTCTGTCGAAGGACCCGGCTCGTTTTGAGCTTGTCGAAGGCCCCCGCTCACCCTGAGTCTGTCGAAGGCCCCCGCTCATCCTGAGTCTGTCGAAGGACCCGGCTCGTTTTGAGCTTGTCGAAGGC
>JACQUR010000109.1 GCA_016210245.1 Chloroflexota bacterium | reverse complement strand
CGGTGGGACAGCCGTCGTGGGAACAGGAGAGACCCGTCTCCGCCTCAGCAGTGAGACCCACGGGGTTCCAACCGGTGGGTGGACTGGGAGCGTCGAGCCCTCTAAACGTTGTCCCCGCGAAAGGGGCGAGAGCGGAGCGGGAGTCGGAGCGGCTCGTAGTACTGGAGAAGCGGGGTAATGCCCGTGGAGGGAAGGGGCCGCGCTTGGTCTGCGTGCTCGGAGGGGGTAAGCGCTGGTGAATGCCGACAAGGCTAACGACACCATCGACGCTGCGCGACGACTCCAACGGGCGCTGTATCGGGCCGCGAAGGCGAGTGCCATGCGGCGGTCCTGCAAGGGACCGTCCGCTGGTCCACGGCAGCGCCGAGAGCGGTGCGGTGAAGGACCTCGGAAAGCGGAGTGCGGGAGAATCGCATGCTCGGTTTGATGAGGGGAGGCTGGAAACGGGGCACGGTCGTGGGACCGCAGCGCCTGCAAGGAAGTGCGTGGACAGCGCCAGACCTATCGGCCACCGCGCCAGCCTCCTACTCTACCCCGCTCCTCTCCTCATACGGCCGGCGGTGCTGGCGGCCACCTGCAAGCACACGAGGCCGAGCGGTGCTGGCCGAGATGCTCGGCGTCGCCCACACGACCGTTGGCGACCGGCTCGCCACACTCGTGGACCCATACCCGGTCCGTCGAAGGCGACCCGCGGCATCATGCGCATGGCCTCCCGTCCCTCTTCGTCCTCAGCCCACTCTACACATCGGCTCATCCTCTGGATGGACATGCTGATGGGTCCGGGCACACATCGTGCAGCGATTGACGATTACAGCGATTCGCTGTATAGTTGTTTCATCCAATGTGATCACGGGATCGAGAGAAGAGGATGAGTGCGGCAGAGAAATTCTCTGAATCGGGAAGATTGAGACGGGCAGACTTGCGGATGAGCGCCGAGCGGCTGTGCCGGTATCAACAGGCCGCCGCACTGGAGGAGACTAGCTTCAGCGCCTTCGCGTTGCGGGCGCTGGATGCGGCGGCGGAGGAGACTTTCAGGCGGCACCGGACCATTACCCTCTCGGAGGAGGCCATGAGGGCCTTCGTGGAAGACCTTCTGAATCCAGGCGAACCTGGCGAGCGGCTGAAGCGATACGCGCAGATGCATCGGAAGATGGTAAGTGGACGATAGATACCGGGTGGAGGTCCTGGGCAGTCAGGCGAAGCGGGATTTCTCCTGTGGCGTCGATGCCCTGGATCGATACCTGTTGCGCCAGGCGAGTCAGGACCAGCGCAAAGGAGTGGCCGTCGTCTACCTGTTGATTGATAGAGAAATGGAGAGAGTGGCTGGGTACTACACTCTCTCGACCGCATCCGTCAGATCCGACAGACTGCCGGAGAACATGAGGGTCAAGTTACCCCGGTATGAGGAGTTGCCAACGGCCCTGATCGGTCGGTTGGCGGTGGACCTCCGCTATCAGGGCCAGAAGCTCGGCGGTTTCCTACTGCTGGATGCCCTCCAGCGTTGTCTCGACACCAGCGAAAGGATGGGGCTGCTGGCGGTGACGGTGGATGCGAAGGACGACCGGGCTCGATCATTCTATGAAGCATTCGAGTTCCGCCCCTTCGTCGGGGAGGAGTATCATCTCTATCTGCCGGTTGCTAAGATCAGGTCTCTGGCTACGTAGCTGTTCCCAAGAGTGTTCGCTTTCATAGAGTTTCGGGACTCGACGGTAGCCCGCCAGGCATATCCTCAGAGGACTTATCTCCAGCTCCCCTTTCGCGTAAATCCGGGACGACTTTTCCGAATTCTCGATGGTCGGAGCCTCTCGGTTGGCGACCTCCATCAGCGGCCAGGCGGTGGGGCAGGGCGAGGGGCACCAGGCCACCGAGGTGGAGACGCCCAGCAGGACGAGCAGGAGCGCACAGACCAGCGAGGCGGCTAACCCACCCCGGCTACTCGATCTATCGTAGCGTTCCGCCAGCCCGCGCCCCGCTCCCTCACCGTCGCGGCTCGGACAGCCACGGCACAGGCGAGCCGCCTGTGCCGCCGAAGCCCCACCTACACGCTGCCCACCGGTCCCCCAAACAGCGTGGCGAACGGCCCGATGGCTGCCATGTCCAGCTCGACCAGCGCCGGTCCGCCCGCCTGCAGCGCCGCGTGGAGCACGGGCGCGAACTGCTCCACGGCGCGGACTCGGCGGGCCCAGGCGCCGAAGGCCTCGGCCAGGCGGACGAAGTCGGGCGCGCGCAGGTCCACCCCGATCCGCCGCCCGCCGTAGCCCCGGTCCTGGATGTTGCGCAGCACCCCGTACCCGCCATCGTTGAACAGCAGCAGCACCACTGCGATCCCCTCCTGGACCGCCGTGGCCAGCTCGCCCGCGTTGACCAGGAAGCCACCGTCCCCGCACACGGCCACCACCGCGCGCTCCGGGCGGGCCAGCTTCGCGCCCAGGGCCATCTGGAAGCCCTGGCCAATGCCGCCCCCGGCCGCATGGATCGACGTGCGGGGCTCGTAGAGCTCGAACAGGCGATTGCCCCAGGTGCTGGTGGAGATGGTCACGTCGCGCACCAGCACGGCATCGCGGGGCAGCGCGGCGCGCAGCTCGTCCACGATCCGCGCGTACGGCCCCAGGGTGGCGCGCAGGGCAGCGCGGGCCGCGGCCCGCGCCGCGGCGAGCTGCTCGGCGTAGGCCGGGTCCGGGCGCGTCGCGCGCGGCAGCGCCTCCAGTAGCGCCCGCAGCGCCAGTTTGGCGTCGCCCACCAGCCCGGCCGCGGCCGGCTCGCTGCGCCCGATGGCTAGCGGGTCCACGTCCACCTGCACGAGCCGCGCGGGCAGGGGCAGCCGCCAGCCGCGGGTCTCGTTGGCCCGGAAGTGAGTGCCCACCGCCAGCAGCGCGTCGGCCGCCGCCAGCAGCGGCTCCAGGGCCGGGCTCTGGGCGAAGTTGCCCAGGCAGAGCGGGTGATCCTCCGGCAGCGCGCCCCGCCCGGCGTTGCTGGTCAGCACCCCCGCCCCCAGCCGCTCGGCCAGCTCTTGCACCTCGGCTCCCGCTTCCGAGGCAATGGCCCCACCACCAGCCCACAGCAGCGGGCGGCGCGCCCCGGCCAGCACCTCCGCGGCGCGCTGCACCTCCTCCTCCGCTGGCGCGCGCCGCTCGGGCGGGCGCACGGCCAGCCCGGGCACGGCCACGCGCGCCTGCTGGTAGTCGATGGGCAGCTCCACGCTCACCGGCCCGCGCGGCGCGGCCAGCGCCTGCTCGATCGCCGCCACCAGGGTGGGGGCGATCGTGGCCGGGGAGGTTGGGCGGTGCGCCTGCTTGGACACGGCCCGCAGCATGCCCAGTTGGTCCCGCGCCTCGTGGATGAAGCCCTTGCCCTGGTCCAGGTGGGGCGAGGCGATCTGGCCGGTCAGGTGCAGCACCGGCGAGCCGGCCGTGGCCGCCTCCACCAGCGCTCCGCAGGCGTTGCCCGCGCCGGTCCCGGTGCTGGTGATCGCCACCCCCAGGCGGCCGCTGGCCCGGGCGTAGCCGTCGGCCATGTTGGCCGCCCCCGCCTCGCTTCGCGCTGCCACCGCCCGCAGGTCGCCCCGGCGCGCGATGGCGTCGTAGATCGGCAGGTTGTGGATGCTCGCCACCCCGAACACCACCTCCACCCCAGCCGCCTTCAGCACCTGGACGACGGCGTCTCCGCCGCTGCACGCCTCCGCCATCGTGCGCCCCCTGGTTTCAGCCTACCACGGGTTGGGTGGGGCTGCACGTCTCCCAGAGGCTGGTCATCAGCGAGAGCACCGTCAAGAAGCACGTCTGGATGGGTTCTGGAAAGGCCGGGTACAATACTCCTGGTGAGCCTGGGCGAGGGGCAGCGCTGCCCCTCGTGCGTTGTTTCTGGAGGCGCGCGCGACATGCACATTGGCATCATGGGCCTGCCTGGCTCTGGCAAGACCACCGTGTTCAACGTCCTGGCCAGGGCCCGCGCCCAGGTGGCTGGCTACTCGGCCGAGCCGAACCGGGCGGTGGTCAAGGTCCCCGATCCTCGCCTGGATCGCCTGGCCGCGCTCTTCCAGCCCAAGAAGGTCACCCCGGCCGAGGTGCAGTACGTCGACGTGGCCGGGCTGGTGCAGGGCGGCCCGCGGGAGGGGGCGGCCGCCATCCTCGGCTCCCTGCGCACCGCCGACGTGCTGCTGCACGTAGTGCGCGCCTTCCCCGGCCCGCTGGGCGAGCCCCAGCCGCTGCAGGACGTGGAGGGGATGGAGGTCGAGCTGGGGCTGGCCGACCTGATCGTGGTCGAGAAGCGGCTGGAGCGGCTGGAGAAGGAGTTCCGCCTCGGGCGCGGAACTCCCTCCGAGCGCCAGCAGTCCGAGCGCGAGTTGGCGCTGCTGGGCCGCATCAAGGGCGCGCTCGACGAGGGGCGGCCGATCCGCCAGCTCGAGCTGGGGGCGGAGGAGGAGCGGCTGGTGCGCGGCTACGGGTTCCTCTCGGCCAAGCCGCTGCTGGTGCTGCTCAACACCCAGGAGCCGGATGAGAGCCAGGTGGCGCAGGTGCAGGCCCGCCTGCAGGGGCCGGCCGTGGACGTGGTGGCGCTGGCCGGCAAGCTGGAGATGGAGCTGGGCGAGCTGGAGCCGGAGGAGGCCCAGCAGTTCATGGCCGAGCTGGGCATCGCCGAGTCGGGCCTGACCCGGGTCATCCAGCGCTCGTACCGCCTGGCCCGCCAGCACTCCTTCTTCACCGTCGGCCCGGACGAGGTCAAGGCCTGGACCATCCCCGT
>JACQUR010000097.1 GCA_016210245.1 Chloroflexota bacterium | reverse complement strand
GCGTAGTGCTGTCGTCGCCCAGTTGGCCGTAGGCGTTGTAGCCCCAGGCCCAGGCGGTGCCATCGTTCTTCACGGCCAGGCCGTGGTATATGCCTGCGGCCACGGCCGCCACCCCGCTGAGGCCGCTCACCCGGACCGGGGTGAGGCGCTGGGTGGTGGTCCCGTCGCCCAGTTGGCCCGCCCAGTTGTAGCCCCAGGCCCGGACGGTGCCATCGCTCTTGAGCGCCAGGCTGTGCGAGTCGCCCGCCGCAAGCGCCACCACGCCACCCAGCCCGCCGACCTGGACGGGGATGAGGCGTGGGGTGGTGGTGCCATCGCCGACCTGGCCATAGTCGTTCCCGCCCCAGGCCCAGACGCTCCCGTCGCTCTTCAGCGCGACGCTGTGATAGTCGCCCGCCGCATCGATGGACACCGCCACCTCGGCCGCAGCGGTGGTGCCGCCCGTGGTGTAGTTCTCCGCAAGCACAGGGCTGCCCGAGGCGGTGGTCACCCGCAGGCCGAGTCCCGGATCCGAGGCCCAGTTACCCCCGCCGGCAGGTGGGGCCAGGCGGACGCTCAGCCTACCCGGCCGCACCAGCGTGAACCTGTACCAGTCCTGGTCGCGGCCAGGCGCCCCGAAGTACCCCAGCGATGCCGTCCCGATGGGAAGGGGCGATGCCTGGTCCGGGCTGTCGTTTGGCTCCCGGTCGACCACGTTGCCCAGGGTCGCCAGCCTGGCCACGAAGGCATCCCGGGAGCCGCCGTTGAAGGTGGGGTCGAAGGCGCCCACGGTGGTCGGGAAGTCGGTGGACCAAGTCTCGCCCGTGACGTAGGCGCTGCCCGCCCCGTCCACGGCGATGCCATAGCCACGGTCATTGCTGCCCCCCCCCCAGGAAGGTGGCGTAGAGCAGGTCGGAGGCGCCAGCGGCCACCCGCTCGGCGGCAGGGCGAGTCGAGGTGAACGGAAGGGTGACGGTGGCGGCCTGGACCGACCTCACCCCCAGCCCCTCTCCCACGGGGAGAGGGGAGCCAGTGGCGGTCACCACCTGGGCGAGGTCGAGCTTCAGGTCACCCACCTCGGTGGCGACGGCCAGCCGGCCGTCTTCCACCGGGGAGAGGTGGGTAGCTCCTTCAACTCGCAGTTGAGCGCTTCGCAGCACGGCGGGGCTCGGCGCTCCTGCCTCCATGCTGTCGCGCACCACAAAGCGCTGGACCAGGCGGCCGCCCTCGCTGCTGATCTCCAGGTCCACCCCTGGGAAGAGGTCCACGTAGCGCACCCCGCCCCAGACGGGCACGTTCGGGCGCCACTTCTTCGGGTCGTTGCCGATGAAGTAGGAAACCACCGTGTCGCGGCGGGTGAAGCCCTCCAGGCGGGGATGGGGGTTGGCGCCGGTGTAGGAGAGCTTGAGGTGGACGCCGCGGCGGACCTCTCCCCCGGCCCCTCCCCTACCAGGGGAGGGGTGCCCCTCCGGTCCCTGGCCGGCTCCCCCTTCCCTCGCAGGGAAGGGGGCCGGGGGGTTAGGTCCGGCCACTGTCACCCACGCCCCATCCTCAGCCAGATGCACCGTGCCCTGGAGCCCCGTACCTGGAAGCGAGCCCGAGAATCGAACTGGCCGACGTTCTCGACGAACAGCGGGCCGCTGGAGGCGAGGGTCTTGCCGACCTGTGCGCGGTCGGGAGATGATGGAACGGGGGTGGGCGCGGGGGGGCGCTGGCTGGGCTCCCGGCCACGGGGAGCGGCAGGCTCGCCAGGAGCGACAGGATGCCCACCAGGGCGACCAGGGAAAGGCGACCAGATCGCTGCGCTCGTGTGAGGGCGAAGGCGAGTCGTGAGCTGGCGAGGGGCGAAGCCTTGACCTGAGCGCGCGTCGTGGGCGCAGTCTACTCCCAGACCAGCGTTAGCGCCGCTCGGGTGAAGAGGGGTGCTGGTCGCTGCCCTGGAGATGCTCCAGGATCCACATGCGGATGAGCGTGGTAGGGCCGAGGCCCTTTTCTCTGGCACGGGCACGCAGCTCCGCTACTGTCTCTGGATCGAGTCGAACGGTGATCCCCTCGGAGAGATGCCTGGCAAAGCGAGCGCGGACGGTCTTGAACTCGTCCTGGTAATCCGCCAGGTCGTGGGTGTCGAACCACGCCGCCTCCTCTTCGCGGCTGGCGAAGTCAGGGATGCGACTTGTCTGGTGCTCCTGCTGGGTCATGTCGGTTCACCTCCTTTTTCCTGGGCATAGATGGCTCGCTCTCCTCGGCTGGCTGGTACAGAAGCCGGGTGCTGGCAGGTACCAGTTGACACCATGCCGGCATCGCTACGGCTGCGCAGGCTCCTCGCGGCAGCGCACCAGCATCACGCTTACCCCGCTCTGCACCACCTCGTCGCGCTGGTTCAGCAGCTCGACTGCTCGCTTCACCAGGCCCCGCCCGGGGGTGGAGGTGCGCCGCAGCTCGGCGATGCGGGTGCGCACCCGCAGGGTGTCGCCAAAACGGATCGGGCCGCTGAACTTCCACTGCTCGAACCCGAGCAGGGCGACCAGGGTGTCGTCGAACAGGTGGAGCTGGGAGAAGAGCCCGGAGGCCAGCACGATCCCGAGGATGCCGTGAGCCACCCGCCCACCGAACGGGCTGTTGGCCCTGGCCCACTGCTCGTCCGTGTGCAGCCGGTGGAAGTCGCCCGAGAGGCCCGCATACAGCGCCACCTCCGCCTCGCCGACCGTGCGCCCCTGCGTCTCCCAGGCCATGCCTATGGTCAGGTCTTCGTAGTACAGCCCCATGCTCTGCTCCAGCCTTCTTCCTTCGTCCCTACTCGACCAATGTGCTGCTGATCATGCTCCTGGCCACACAAGCCACTGACGCGCCCAGTACGGTGGATAGCGCCCGACGAGGATAGCATCATGGCGTGTGCCGAGCGGTCCGTCCAGTCCCGGCGTGTTCAAGCCGAGCGCCTGCTCGGTGGCTCGCCCGATGCCTGTGATGCCCACAATGAACAGACAGTTGTGGGCGAAGACGAAATGCTCAGACCAGGAGTCGTATCGGGGGTCGAAGAGGCGATAGGTTCGGCTTGCGATCCGATGCGCGACCTGCTGCCCTTTCGCCGTATTGCAGAAGGCACAGCACCAGGCGAAGTTGCCCAGGTGGTCAGGTCCGCGTCGATCAGGCGCTGGCACCACGGGACGCAGCCGACCAGAGGTGTACCGGTCCCAGAGCGCCGGAGGGATGATGTGGTCAACGTGGACCTGGCCAGCCGTTGGAAGCAAGCAGTACTCGCACCCATCCCGCGCCCGTAGCCGCACGGCTCGACGGACCGTGGCGTCATGGGGATCGTGCTGCCCGCGTCCGAGTAACTCCTCCAGCAGCGCAGCCAGGTACTCGGGCTGGCTCACTCGGCCTCAACTCGCTGCCGGCTAGCCCACTGTGCGATCGCGCGGCGCTGTCGCGGGTCGGCCTGAAAGGTCCGCCACCAGGCGAGCCCTCCGTTGAGGCGTGCCTCAGCCTCGCGGCGCGCCTCCTCCAGCGAGATGCCACGCTGCTGAGCCAGCTCTCGGAGCCGCCGTTCGTGCAGACGCTTTCCGTACTCACCCACCAGCGTCTCGATCTCGGCCTGCTCTGCCTGGGAAAGCGCTCTGCGCCCCTGCTGGTCGAAGAGTTCGGCCAGCCGGCGGCTCTGAGCTGGCGACAGGTCCGACTCTTCTGCCTCAGCGGCCGCCTCAACAGGGACAGCTTCCACGGTGAAGAAGTCGTCCAGGCCAACGCCAAGGATCGCGGCGGCCGCACCGACGATTTCCAGGTCCGCGCGCTGGACCGGCTCGGCATACGTCAATCGATACAGGGTTTTGGGATCGACGGACAGCCCGAAGCGTGCCTCGATCTGGCGGCCGAGTTCTGCCACGGTCAGGTTCTTCGCGCGAAGCAGTTCCCCGAGCCTGGGATAGACCGCCACACCCATCGGCTGCCCCCTGCTGTTATCCGTCTACACGGAAGTATATGCCGTATGGACGGATGACGACAAGGGAGTGTAGATTTGAGCGTGCAGAGTGACTCTGCACGCTCAAATCTACACTCTCCGTGACTCCGTGTCTCCGTGGTGAACGTCTCCTCGCCCCTAGCCCTCAACCCCCAGCACGAAGTTGTCGATCAATCGGGTGCGGCCGATGCGGACGGCGAGCGAGACCAGGGTGGGGCGGTCTACCCGCGATAGCTCATCCAGGGTGGCGGCGTCGGCCACACTCACGTAGTCGACCTCGGCCAGCGGCTCGGCGGCCAGGACGGCGCGCATGGCGCCGCGGAGCTGCTCGGCGTCCCGCTCGCCCGCCCGGAAGCGGGCCTCGACCGTTTGCAGGGAGTGCCAGAGCACCAGGGCCGCCTGCCGTTCGGGTGGCGACAGGTACACGTTGCGGCTGCTCAGTGCCAGGCCGTCGGGCTCGCGCACGATGGGCAGCGCCACCACCTCGACCGTCAGGTTGAGGTCGGCCACCAGCTTGCGGATCACCACCACCTGCTGGGCGTCCTTCTGCCCGAAGTAGGCCCTGTCGGGCTGGAGGAGGTTGAACAGCTTGGCCACCACGGTGGCGACGCCGCGGAAGTGCCCGGGGCGGGCAGCTCCCTCCAGCCGCTCCGCCACGCTGCCGATCGTGACATAGGTGTCGTAGCCAGGTGGATACATCTCCTCCACGGTGGGCGCGAACACCAGGTCCACCCCTGCCTCGCGCAGCAAGCCCAGGTCGCGCTCCAGGTTGCGCGGGTAGGTGGCGTAGTCCTCCGTGGGGCCGAACTGGGTCGGGTTCACAAAGATGGTCGCCGCAAGGGTGGCGCTCTCCTCGCGCGCCCGGCGAACCAGGCTGAGATGCCCTTCGTGCAGGTAGCCCATCGTGGGCACCAGGCCCAGCGGGCGGACAGCTTGCCGCACCGCGGCTCGCGCCTCGGCCACCGTCTCAACCACGTGCAAGGCTGTACCTCCGGAGTCGACAGTCAACAGTCGACTGCTAACTGCTAACTGTCAACTGTCGACTGTCAACTGTCAACTCCGCCAGCACCCGCTCGTCCATGGAGAAGCTCTCTTTCTCCGTCGGGAAGGTCCCCACGGCCACGTCGGCGGCGTACTGGCGGGCCGCCTCCTTGATCAGCTCGGCGAGCTGGGCGTAGCGCCGGGCGTGGCGGGGCACGAAATCGGTGAACAGCCCGAGCAGGTCGTGCAGCACCTGTACCTGTCCGTCGCAGCCCGGGCCGGCCCCGATGCCGATGGTGGGGATGCTCAGCCGCTCGGTGATGCGGGCGGCCAGGGGCGCGGGCACGCCCTCCAGCACCACGCTGAAGGCCCCGGCCGCCTCCAGGGC
>JACQUR010000086.1 GCA_016210245.1 Chloroflexota bacterium | reverse complement strand
GACGCTGGGGCAGAGCGCGGTGGAGGACAAGACCAACGAGCTCCCGGTGGCGCCGCAGGTGCTGCGGGGCCTGCTGCTGGAGGGCCGGGTAGTCACGATGGAGGCGCTGCTGACGCAGCGGGCCGTGGCGCAGGAAGTGCTCGACGGCGGAGGGGACTACGTGAGGGTGGTCAAAGGGAATCAACCCCAACTCTTGCAGGACCTCGAGACCGTCTTCAGTTCCCCCCCGCCCCCGACGAGGTCCGACCCAGCGTGACCAGCCTGAACAAGGGCCACGGCCGGCTGGAGCGACGGGAACTGACCACCAGCACTGTGCTGGAGGACTACCTGGACTGGCCCGGGGCGCACCAGGTGTTCCGGCTGGAGCGGCGCACCACGCTGCTGCCGAGCGGAGAGGTGCGCGGGCAGGTGGTGTACGGCGTCACCAGCCTCGGCCCGAACCGCGCCGACCCAGAGCGCCTGTTGCGGATCGCGCGGGGCCACTGGCACATCGAGAACCGCTCGCACTGGGTGCGGGAGGTCACCTTCGATGAGGATCGCTCCCAGGTCCGGGTGGGCAGCATCCCCGAGGTCATGGCGGCCTTTCGCAACGCCGTCATCGGGCTGCTGCGGGCGACCGGCCATGACCGGATCGCCTCCACCTGCCGCCGCCTGGCCGCCCATCCCTGGGAGGCCCTCGCCCTCCTGGGCATCTCCGAAGAAAACTGAATCGCCCTAGCTTGCGCCTCAGGGCCTACCCCCTCAACCAGGCCCAGGCGGCCGACTGCGTGCGCCTGCTGAAGCTGGCCTGCCGGGCAGCCCAGGCGGCCGACCCGAGCATCACCGTGGTCACGTCCGGGCTGTCGCTCACCGGCTGGAACGACGACACCGCGTGTGCGCCTTCCAGGTATGCGCGCCAGAGCTGGGCGCCGTGGAGCGGGGTGATGATGCTGTGGACCCTGCCCGACCCGAGCCGGAGCGTGGATCGGGAGGAAGCGTGGTGGGCGATCGCCGACCCGAGCGGCGCGCCTCGCCCCGCCTACAACGCGCTGCTGCAGGCCCGCTACAACGGTACCCTGCCGTAGAGCGGCTCTCGGGGGAGGGTGGGAGGAGCCCCGCCTCTACGAGAGGCGGGGCTCCTCGGACGTTGGCCCATAGTGCGCTCCGGCTGGGCTCCAGCGTGGTCTGCGAGGCGCGTCTGCGCGCTGGCGACGAGTATCTGGGCCAGCGGATCAGACCCGAAGGGAGGCGCTCACCGAAGCGCAATCTCCATGGCCCCCGTGTGGCCAGCGGGGGCCAGCGTCGCCAGCACGGGTCTCTCCAAACCGACCGATCGGCCACCGAGTCATCCTGCTCTCTCCTCGACTGCCTTCGGCGTACACGGTCTCGCCAGCATGGAGCGCCTTCCGCTCCCTGACTCGATCTACTTGTAGTATGCGACTCGGGGGCCGAGGGCAACACACCTTGCGGGGTGGTCTGCCCTCCCATCCTTTCGGGTGGGCTCCGCGAGTGCTGAGTGCTGAGTCCTGAGTGCTGAGTGAGGAGGCGTCCGTCTTACTCAGGACTCAGGACTCAGCACTCAGGACTCAGGACTCAGCACTCAGCACTGAGAGAGCGCGGTAGCACGAGAGCCAGAGGACCAGCCCGGCGGCGAGCAGGTAGAGGGCGCGCAGCCAGAGCGCGCCGCCGTCCGTGCCGGCCAGGAGGCCGTGCAGGGTGGCCAGGCCGAAGGCCGGGAAGGACAGGAAGTGGACGGCTCTCCAGCCGCGCTGGCCCAGCCACCCGCGCAGCCACAGGCTGCCGTAGACAACGAGGGCCAGGTAGGCCGCCACAACGCCCAGGCCGACGGCCACGGGACGGTACGGCGCCACGAAGGGCACCAGCACGTCGAGCGCGTCGAACTGGACGTAGCCATCGCCCACCAGCAGGATCGCGTGGGCGGCGGCCAGGGCCAGGCCAACCGCCGAGAGCCAGCGGTGGAGGTCGACGCAGCGGGCGCGCGCGACCAGGCCATCGCCCACCGCGGTGGAGGCGAGCAGGCCCCAGAGCACGGTGAGCGCCAGGGCCAGGTAGGCGGTCACCCCCGCGGTGCGCGAGAAATACCAGAACCAGTGGCCGTCCGGGCGCTCGATGGCAACCGTGATGAGCCCGCCTCGCGCCGCCAGGGTGAGACCCAGGAGCAGGGCCAGCAGGCCGGCTCCCGCGCCCCACAGCAGGGGCGCGGGGACGCGGAGACGCGGAGACGCCGCGATACTCCCCGCGTCCCCGTGTCTCCGTGTCTCCGCGTCCCCGCGTCCCTGCGGCTCACAGAAGAGGAGGTTCCTACGCAGCACAGGCCACCTCCAGTTGCCCCACGAACCGCACGCCGCCGTCGGGCAGCACGAACACGCCCCCCACGCCGGCGAAGCGCTCGAGCCAGCGCTGGCCGGCGCGCGCTCCGAGCAGGAAGGCAGCCTTGGCCAGCACATCGGCCTGCTCGGCGGTTGGCGCCAGCACGGTGGCTTGCGCCACGTCCGTCGCTGCCGGCCGACCGGTGCGCGGATCGATCAGGTGGTGCTGCTCCACGGCCCCGGCCCGCCAGCGTCGTCGGTTGGGCGCGCTGGTGGCCACGGCACAGCCCGGCGCCCGCAGGGTGACGAGCCCTCGACCCGGCTGGAATGGGTCTTCCACGTCCACCAGCCAGCCGTCCCCCTCCGGTCCGAGCCCGCGCAGCACGGCGTCGCCGCCCGCGTCCAGGGCGCTCACCGGCGGCAGGAGGGCGCTCGCCTGGTCCACGGTCCAGCCCTTGATGAACCCCCCGAAATCCAGGTACACGCCGGACGGGAGCGTTACCGAGCGGGTAGCCTCGTCCAGCACAACCCGAGCGAAGCTGGCCCGCTCCACGCGGCCACGGGGGGGCTCTGCCCGATCGAGCTGCCCGGGGGTGAACGAGCGATCGTAGCCCGCCGCTCGCAGGGCAGCGCCCACGGTTGGGTCGAACAGACCGCCGGTCAGCTCCACGTAGCGCCGGGCCCGCAGCAGCGCCTCGAACAGCTCGGGCGAGACGATAGTCGGGCCGGCGGCGCAGTTGAGCGCCGAGAGCTCGCTCTCGGCTCTGAAGCGGCTGAACCGTTGCTCGCTGGCCTCGAATACCCGGGCGATGCGCCGGGCGAGACGGCGCTCCGCCGCCTCGGGGAGGCCGGGCGCAACGACGGCCACTTCGGTGTTCATGGCGCGAAAGGTGGCGCTCACGAGCTCCTCGTCATGATCCGAGCCCGGGCGGTGCGCGGCGCGGAGCGTGGCGGCGGGGGCACGGCCTGGGCGCCCGGAGGTGGCGGGGGCGCGGCCGCCACCGCCTGGCGTGGGGCGCTGGGCGCGCCGGCCGAGGGAGCCGGCGGAGGCGGGAGGCTCGGCACGGCCGGCGGCGGGGCAAGCGGCGCGGCGGGCGCGGCCGGTGGGCCAGGGGGAACCGGCTTGCCTGGCTCGCTAGAGTCCATCGAGCCCCGACGCGGCCCGGCGGCGTCGAGCGGCGCTCGGCCCAGGGCGCTGATGTCGTCCGGCGGCACGGCGGCCGCAGGCGCCACCATCCAGCCCGCCGGGACGTGGAACATGGGGCGCTCGTCGGTCGGGAGCTGGTGGAGCCAGATGTACTGCGCCGGCTCGGGCGAGGCCTGCGCACCCACCTCGGTGAGCGCGAGGATGGGCGCTGTCGGGCCGGGCGCTAGGTCGCTGGCCGCGCTGGTCGGGCGATCGAGCGTGACCCAGGTGGCAGTGTACGCCAGGCCGAGCGCAGCCACCAGGTAGAGCTTCCACTCCGACCCGGAGAGGTCGAGCCTGGGCGTTGGGCGGCGGGGACGGACCTCAGTCGCCATCGTCGTCTCCGTGCCGCGAGCGTGCCAGCCACGCGACGTCCGACGACTGCTTCGTGCCAGAGCGCCGCTCGGCCGAGGCGCGCTCGCGCCGGTCCTGCGCCTCGCCGCGCTCCCCCTCGACATGCCGGGTGGCCACCTGGGGCGCGGGCGCCAGGGCCAGAGCAGGCGCCAGGGCGGGCGCGACGCGGGGTTGGCGGGCGCGTTCTTCGCCGCCGCGCTGGCCCTGCTCGCGCCGCTCGTGCTCGCGTTCGTCGTCGCGGCGCTCCCGCTCCTGGGCGCGCGGGCGCGCCAGAGGCGCGGCGTCCGGCGGCGAAGCCGGGGCCGGGGCGGGCTGTACCAGCACCCAGTCCCCGCGGCCGTACCAGGCCCAGGTGTTGCCGTTCTCGTCCACGTGGAACAGGGGCTGGGCCGGCGTGGGCGCCGCCTGGGGAGCGGGCTCGGGTGCGCTGTGCGGCGCGGGCACGGCGGGTGGGTTGGCTTCCTGGGCGGCCGGCGCCAACAGCGATCCCGGGGACTCGCCGGGCCCGGGGCGAGCGCTGGCGGCCTGGCCCTCCGGCAGAATGGGGACCAGCACCACCCGCGGCGCCGGCGGGGCGCTCGGGCTGGGAGTTGGGGCCGGCTGGGTGCGCGACCCGGCCTCATCCCCTGGCGCGCGGGCATCCGCCTCGGCGCCCGGGAGCGCTGCGGAGGCGCGGGTTGCCGCGTCCGGCGGCGCTGGCGAGGGTTGGCCAGCGTTGGGGGCGATGTAGCCCAGCACGCTGGCAAGGGTCACGCCGCCCGCCAGGATGACACTGGCCGCGGCGGCGGCAAGAGCCAGCCCAAGGCGTGTCGGAGTTGCTGGTGTGTGAGCCATGCGTGTCTCCTTCCCAATGGTCAGTGGTCAGTGATCAGCCGTCAGCCGTCAGGCCACTACCAACTCCTGGCCACTGATCACTGACCACTCTGGGGACAGGGTACGCTACCAGGATGAGACACGAGTGGGAGCAGCTTGAGATTCTTCACAGGTTGGTGAGATCATTCACAGTCTCTCGAACTCGCTGCTGAAGACGGAGCAACTGCGGGGTCATGGTTCACCTCCTTCCTTGGGCTTCGCTCGTTCCAAGGGCAGGAGGGTAATCTCCAGCATGGGGTAGTCCTTCGTGTTCCCCGTCAGAATGGTCGCGCCGTGCGCGTGGGCGGTGGCAGCGACGAGGCAATCCGTTGTCGCGAGGGGCACACCCTTGCGGGCGAAGTCAAAGCGCCAGCTCCCCGCGTGGCGGGCGATGGGCGCCGAGGTGGGGAGGAAGGTACAGGCAGATAAGAGCTTCTCGGCGGCCTCGCGATGCTGGAGACGGAGGCCTGCGTAGACTTCAGCGATCACCACATCGCAGACACAGAGCGTGTCGCCATGCTCATGGAGTCCCTGGATCAGAGAGACCGAGGCGGGAATGCCGAAGAGGTAGTCGATGATCGCATCGGTGTCGAGGAGAT
>JACQUR010000085.1 GCA_016210245.1 Chloroflexota bacterium | reverse complement strand
GGGCGGTCACGTCGTGCAGGGTCATCACCGCCCCCAGCCGCGTCCCGTCCTCGGCCACCACCGGCGCGGCACTGCCCTGCGCCACTACCTCCCGCCCATCCGGCCGCCGGATGCGCACCTCCGCATTGACCACCGTTTCACCGCGGCGCGCGGCGCGCGCGAGCGGGAACTCCTCCGGCTGGTAGGGCTGCTCGCTCGCGGTCAACAGCGGGGTGATCGGGACGCAGGCCTCGAGCAGTGACCCTGGCTCGATGGCGCAGAGCAGGCGGCAGGCCGCCTGGTTGATGAAGGTGATGCGGCCCGACGGGTCGGCGATGACCACGCCGTCGGCGATCTGGCCGAGGCTCGCAGCCCGCTCGGCGGCCAGGCGCTCGGCCTGGGCCCGGGCGGCCTGCTCTCGGACCAGGAGGTGGGCACGTTCCTCCTCGATCCGCTTGCGCTCCATAGCCGTCGCCAGCACGTCGGCTATGGCTTGCAGGAAGTAGGTGTCGTCCTGGGTGACGGCGCGCCGCTCGGCCGGGCGCGCGCCGGAGGGCTGCGCTCGGTCCTGGCTGGGGAGAGGCGCTCGTGCGTGCAGCAACAACGCCGGCCCGTCCGACAGGAGCTGCAGCACCCTGGTCGGCTCGAGGTCGAGCGTGCGGGCGACCAGAGCCACCGCCTCGCTCAGCAGTGGGGCGACGCCAGTGCCAGCCAGAGCTCGGTGGCCGAGTTCGGCCACCGCAGCCTGCTGGCGCGCCCGCGCCCGCAGTTGCTCCTCCGCTCGATCGCGTTCTGCCGTCCGAGCGGTGAGGCGTTCGCGCATCTCGCCCAGGACGGTGGCCAGGTGTCCGACCTCGGTGACGCGGCTCTTGGGGAGCGGAGCGGTCGCCTCGGCGCTGGCAAGCTGGTCCACCGCGCGGGCCAGGGCGCCCAGCGGCGCCACCAGCCGGCCCGCGATGAACGCCCCGAGCGCCGCCGCGGCCCCGATGACCAGCAGGAGGAGCCAGAAAGCCAGATTGTGGGTGGCGTTCAGGTTGGCGAGCGCGGCGGCGCTCGGGCGCTCCACCACCACGCCCCAACCGAGCTGCGGCACCACAGCATAGCCTGCCAGCCACTCGCCGGCCGGCGTCGAGTACCCGAGCGACCCGGAGGCACCGCCCCGGGCCAGCAACGCGGCCACCGGCGGCGTCGGGGAGAGGTCGGCGAAGGCGGCCACGAGGGCGACGTCGCGATGAGCGATCACTCGCCCGCGGCCGTCGACCAGGTACGTCTCACTGCCCGCACCGGGGCTCGTGCGGGCCAGGAGCGCGGCGAGCCGGTCCGACTCGAACGCCGCTAGCACGAGCCCACCGAACCGGCCACCAGGGGTGAGGACTGGCGCTCCAAACGCGAACACCGGACGCTGGACGAGGGGCCCGAACAGGATGTCCAGCGAGGGCTCGCCGGTGCGCCGCGCATCCTCGAACGCCCGGAAGTCCGTCCCGTGGAGCGGCAGGCGATCGTCGCTGCGCGCGAGGGGGTTGCCAAAGTCGTCGTAGGTGGAGAAGGCGACCACGTCGGGATACGCCTGGTTGATGGCCTGCAGCAGCGTGCGCTGCGCTTCAGGCGCCAGGTCCAGGAGGCCAGGCTGCGCCGCGAGCGCGGCTACGGCCGCGCGGTGCAGGCCCACATAGTCGGCGACGTCCTGGGCGAGCGCTGCCGCCAGGGTCTGCTGTTGCGCCAGCGCCTGGGCGGTCACTTCGTGCTCCTCCCGCTCGGTGTGGACCGCGACCACCACGACGAGCGGCAGCGCCGCGGCGGCGGCCAACGTCAGGGCGAGCCGCGTCCGCAGCGAGGCCCGGTCGAGGCGGCGCAGGCGGGGTCCCAGCCAGGGCAGCAGCGCGAGCGTCACGCCAAAGCCGCCGTAGAAGGCGATGCCGGTCCATCGGCTGAGCGGGAGCTCCACGGCCGCGAGATAGACGAGCAGCGTGCCGGCCAGGGGCAGGTGCAGCGCCCAGGAGGCCGCGCGGCGGAGCGAGGGGCGGAGTTGGGCAACGGCCATGCTGAGCCCCCCACCCAGGAGCGCCGCGCCATAGAGCACCACCGAGGGGCGGACCGACTCAAACGTTGGCGAGCCGTAGCGGATGGGCACTACCAGGATGATCAGGCCGGTCAGGACCGAGCCGGCGCCCATCACCAGGGCGAAGAGGTCGCCCTCGGATACCGGGTGGCGCTCCTCCGCCCGGGCGAGCAGGGGAGCCAACCCCGTTGCCAGCCCCAGCGTGGCGAAGAGAGCCGTCCCGGACCAGGCGTAGGTGATGGCGAAGCCACTGGCGAGCAGCAGGAGTGCCGTGCCGGCGAGGATGTGGGCGGCGACTACGTATGGGCGACTCGGTGGGTCGCCCATCCCCCGAGGCGCAAGCGCATTGACGCTCACCAGGGCGATGCCGGCCAGCAGGAAGGTCGTTCCCCACCAGGGCAGGTGCGAGCGCAGCACAGCGTAGGCGGGCGCGTCGAACTGGTGCGGCGCGAGCAGCATCAGCGCGCCCATCAGCATGCAGTAGACGCCGATAGCCCACTGGAGCGTGCCGATGCGGAGTCCTGAGTGCTGAGTCCTGAGTGCTGAGTAGGCCATTCAGTCGGTCTCCATCACTGTCTCCATCACTCAGGACTCAGGACTCAGGACTCAGCACTCCGCACTGCCGGGCCGGACGAAGCGATAGCCCAGGCCACGCTCGGTTTCGATGTAGCGGGGTCCCTCCCTGGGCTCGATCTTGGCCCGCAAGCGGCTGACAAACACCTTGAGGTAGTCGGTGGTGGCCCCGTACTCATCACCCCAGACACGGTCCAGCAGCGCCTGGTGGGGCATCAGCCGCCCGGCGTTGCGCACCAGGTGGTACAGGAGCTTGTACTCGACCGGCGTGAGTTTCACCGTCTGCCCGCGCAGAGTCACCTGGTGGTTCTGGAAGTTGACGGCCAGGTCCCCGGCCACGAAGTCGGGCAGGGCTCGCACCGGTGGCGGCATCTCGGCTCTGCGCAGCACAGCCTTGATACGTGCCAGGAGCGCCAGGTGGCTGAACGGCTTGACCACGTAGTCGTCAGCCCCAAGCTCCAGCCCGCGGACCTGGTCCATCTCCTCGCCCCGGGCCGTGAGCATGATGACGGGTACGTCCGAGACGCGGCGGATCTCCTGCAGCACCTCGAAGCCATTCCTGCCCGGCATGGCGACGTCCAGCACCACGATGTCCGGGCTGTGCTCGTCGAAGCAGCGCAGGCCGGCCTCGCCATCGCCGGCTGCGATCACCGTGGCATCCTGCCACTGGAGCTGGAAGCCGACCAGCAAGGCGTCGAGGATGTGCTGGTCGTCGTCGACCACGAGGATCTTCATGATGCCGACCTGTCCCTGGTCTGGGTCGTCGGAGCGCTGCGCCCGCTCGCCTCAGCGGGCAAGCCCGTCGGCGACCCATCCGAGCCGCGACCGTGAGGGAGCGCGGCCTCATGTCCAATCACCTCGGCGGGCAGGCTCGTCGGCGGCCTATCCGAGCCGCGACCGTGAGGGAGCGCGGCCTCGTGTCCGATCATCTCGGCGGGCAAGCCCGTCGGCAGGGCGATGCAGAAGGTGGCGCCCGCGCCGGAGTGGCTCTCGACCCAGATACGGCCGCCGTGCAGCTCGACCAGGGCGCGGGCAATGGGCAGGCCCAGGCCGCTGCCCGGGTTGCGCCGGGTGGCCTCCGTCTCCGGACGGTAGAAGCGT
>JACQUR010000107.1 GCA_016210245.1 Chloroflexota bacterium | reverse complement strand
TGCTGACCGGGCTGGGGGCTATGGATGGGCGATGGGGTAGCGGACCGGCTTGCGGTGCCGCTCCCCATGCGCCAATCCTTCGCCCCTACTTCAGTGCGCCACCGAGTTGACCAGCTTGACCAAATTGGTCAAGCTGGGTATACTGGCGTCATGAGCACCGAACCGACGCTGCCATCCGTGGACTTCTCGGAAGCCAAAGCGCGCCTGTCTGACGTCATGACCTCGGTCTTTCACCAGCGCCAGCCTCGCCTCATAGAGCGACATCGCGGCAAGGAAGCGATGCTGCTGATGCGCCCAGACGACCTCGCGCGTGCCCTGGCCTCCTTCCGCTTCGACCCCCAGGTGGTGTACGCGGACGGCGGCCAGGAGGTGACGGTGGTGCTGGAGCAGTTCGGTGTCCTCGGGTTTGGCGCGACCTTCGAGGCGGCGCTGGCCGATAGCGTGCGTGAGTTGCGGGAGTACGCACAGGAGTTCTTCGCCCAGTTCACGTTCTACTCCGCCACGGACCGCGCTGCTCACCTACCCTGGCTGTTGCGGTTTGCGCTCACGCCCCCGGACCGACAGGCCGAACTCCTGATCGAGGACTCGCGCGCAGCAGCCGGTAGGGCGGGGTGAGGACGCCCACCTGGCAGGAGATCGAGCAGTTCTTGCGCGTCGACGGGTGGGAATCCGTCCGCAGCACCGGGCACAGCCACTATCGCAAGGTCCTCGCGGACGGGAGCGTGCTGAGGACGCACGTCTCCCTGGCTGGGGACAGGACGATGAGCCCAGAGCGCTTCGCACTCATCCTCCGCGCCCAGCTCGAGGTCGGCTACGACGACTTCTGGAACGTCCTGCGCACCGGCAGGCCAGCCCCGCGCCCCGGTGCCGCTGTGCCGGAAGCCCCGAAGGCGATCCCTGCCTGGGTGGTCAACGCGCTCAAGCACCAACTCGGCAAGAGCGACGAGGAGATCGCCGCCATGACGCCACAGGAAGCAGAGCGGTACATCCGCGAGCGGTGGAGCCAACCGCGGCCGTAAGGCAGCCGGCCAGGGAGGTCACCCTGCGGCAGCTCGCTCGCGCCAGGTGAGGCCGGCGTTCACGGCGAAGGCCAGGGCCAGCAGCACCAGGCCCAGGGCGATGGCCAGGGCGAACTCGCCCTTGCTCGTCTCCAGGGCGATGGCGGTGGTGAGGATCTGGGTCTGGCCGCGGATGTTGCCGCCCACCATCATCGACGCGCCTACCTCGGCGATGGCACGCCCGAACGCGGCCGCGACCGCTACCAGCACCTGGGGTAGGGCGGCGCGGACCAGCTCGCACCCCAGGGCGACCTCGCCGGCGCCGTCGACGCGCAGCGCCTGGGCGAGGTCGGGGTCCAGCCCCTCCAGCGCCGAGCGGGTGAGGCCGGCCGCGATGGGCGCAGCCACGATGAACTGGGCGAGCACCATGGCGGACGGCGTGTACAGGAGCTGCAGGAGGCCGAACGGCCCGCTGCGCCACAGGAACAGCATGACCACCAGGCCGACCACCACCGGCGGGAGGCCCATGCCGGTGCTCACCAGCGCCTGGAGCAGCGCTCGACCCCGGAACCGCCCGAGAGCCAGCGCGGCGCCGACGGGCACGCCCACCAGGGCGGAGAGCAGGGTGGCGGAGAGCGAGACGCCCAGCGAGAGCGCGGCGATGCGCACCAGCTCCGGGTCGGCCCGCAGGATGAGCTGCCCCGCCTCGACGAGCCCCTGCCACAGGAGGTCCATGCGGCGGGCCTACTGGCCGAGCTGGTCCTCCGCCTTCCCGGCGTCCGGGAAGAAGAGGGCCTGGCCGTACTTGTCCTTGCCAAAGACGCCGATGACCTCCTGGGTGCGCGGCGCCACCAGGAAGTCGGCGAACGCTTTGCCCCCCGGGGCGTTGATCCGCACGTTGGGAAACCTGGCCGGGTTCACGGGCATCACGTGGTAGACGTTCAGCAGTTGCGCGTCGCCCTCCACCAGGGGCACGGCTTGCAGTGTGCGCTGGCGGGCCAGGTACGTGGCTCGATCGCTCAGCGTGTAGGCGTTCTTCTGGTCGGCCAGGGTCAGCGTGGCGCCCATGCCCTGGCCGGTGCTGATGTACCAGGACTGGCCCTTCGGGCTCAGCCCGGCCTGCTGCCACAGCCGCTTCTCCAGTTGGTCGGTGCCCGAGTTGTCGTCGCGGCTGACCCAGGGCGCCCCCCGCTCCGCGATCCGCTTGAGCGCGACGAGGGCCGAGCGCTCGCCCTTGATGCCGGCCGGGTCGGCCGGCGGCCCCAGCAGCAGGAAGTCGTTGTGCATCACCAGCAGCCGCTCCGTCCCGTTGCCCTCGGCCATCCACTTCTCCTCCGCCTCCGGAGCGTGGACCAGCACCACGTCCGCCTCGCCCCGGGCGCCCAGCGCCAGGGCCGCGCCCGTGCCCACGCTGATGGTCTTGACGCGGTAGCCGCTCTGCTGCTCGAACAGCGGCACCAGCACGTCCAGCAGCCCGCTGTCCTGGGTGCTGGTGGTGGTGGCCAGGATGACCTCCTTACTATCACCGGAACGCTCGACCGGGGTGGGGGTGGGTTTCGACGCCGGTTGGGCGCCAGTCGCCGCGGTCGGCGGTGCAGGTTGCGCTGCTGGCGCCGCGGCGGGCTGGGGCGAGCACGCGGCCAGACCGAGCAGCAGGGGTAGCGTGAATGGCAGGGCGAGCAGCTTCAGTCTGCGCGCCAGGGCGGGTCGCACTGGGAAGTTCAGCACCGAGTTCTACTCCTTGTTGAGATCTTCTGGCGAACGCGGCAAGTCAAGCAACATAGCGAACCTGCCCCGTTCGTCGTGAGTCGTAGCCGCCCAGGGCAGCAATGCCCCGCTGCAGCGCCTCACTCTTGAGGGTGTCCAGCAGGGCCTGGACCTCCGGCCGTTCGGCCAGCGCGGCTGGGATGGCCAGCTCGTAGGGCTCCCGGGCCACCGGGGCGAACGCCAGCCCGTGGGCTTGCGCCGCGGCCTCGATGCCCAGGCCCACCTCGGCCTGGCCGGTGGCAACGGCCTCGGCCACGGCCAGGTGGCCGGGCAGCTCGTCCTGGTAGCCCGCGATCTGGCTGGCCGGCACGCCCGCCTGGCGCAGCAGGTGGTCGAACAGCACCCGCGTGCCCGAGCCGCGCTGGCGGGTGGCGAAGCGCCAGCCCTGCCGGGCCACGGCCGCCAGGTCGATCTGCTCGGTCGCCTGCCCTGGCGGGAGCATGAAGCCCTGCTGGCGCGTGGCCAGGATAGCCAGCAGCACGGGCTGGCCGGGCAGCAGGCGGCGGACGAACGGGGCGTTGTAGTCCCCGGTCTCCTCGTCCAGCAGATGGCAGCCGGCCAGGTCGGCCTCGCCGTGGGCCAGAGCCATCAACCCTTCCAGGCTGCCCGGAAAACGGGTGGCCAGGCGCACGGGCGGGCGACCGGCAGCTAGCTGCGCCCGGAGAAGCTCAACGCTAAGGACGTGGCTACCCACGCAGCGCAGCTCGCCCGGGCGAGCAAGCTGGCCGGCCGGCGATGGGGCGGCGGGCAGCGGGGCAGCCAGGGCGGCGCGCCAGCGGGCCACCGCTACGGCCAGGGCGGCCTCCAGCGCCTCGGGCTCGTAGCCCAGCGCCAGGGCGCCGGTCAGGGCGTGGCTGGCCACCTCGCGCAGACGCGCCTCCTGGGTAGCTCGCATGCGCTCGCCGGCCCGCTCGGCCACCCGCGTCCCACCGCCCCGCCGCGCCGCCAGCAGGCCTTGCTGGCCCAGCTCCACGTAGGCGCGAGAGACGGTGTTGGCGTTGACCTCCAACTCGCGGGCCAGGGCGCGCACCGGCGGCAGGGCGGCGCCGGGCGCCAGCCGACCCAGCCGGATGGCCTCGCCGATCTGTGCCGCGATCTGGCGGTAGGGCGGCTCCGCCCCGGCCGAGTCAAGCGTGATCCGCGGGAATCCTGGTTGAATGCTCATTTGTCCTGGGACATCATATACAAAATGCAGGTTTCCTCCAACCCCTCCCCACCTCTGGTAGACTGAGTGGCGCGGGGCCGATCGCTGATGGCCGAATGCCGACTCGGCTGTGAGGCGGGAGGTCGCGGAGCCGACGGATCGAAGTCCACCTTTGGAACTGGGAGGGAGCGATGCATGCAGTCTTGCCGGATGGCTTGCGGTTGTACTACGAGTCGCACGGGCAGGGTCTGCCCGTCGTGTTCGTCCACGGCCTGAGCTGCACCCACGCGATGTGGAAGTGCCAGGCCCCGGCGCTGGCGGAGCGCTTCCGAATGATCGCGCTCGACCTCCGTGGGCACGGGCAATCCGACAAGCCACCGGGGCCGTACTCGGTGCCCATGTTCGCCCAGGATGTGCTGCGCCTGCTGGACCACCTGGAGATCGAGCGGGCCGTCCTGGTCGGCCTTTCCATGGGCGGAGGCACGGTCCAGAACTTCGCGCTGATGTACCCGCGGCGGCTGCAGGCCCTGGGGCTGATCTCGACCAGCAGCGAGCACCTCCCCGCCGTGCGCCAGCGCTTCTACGAGTGGGCGGAGGCGGCCGAGCGCGGTGGCATGGCGCCGCTGGCCGAGTCGCTGGTGGCGAGCTGGATCGCGCCGCAGTTTCGAGAGAAGAACCCGGAGGAATTCGAACAAAACGTCCGGACCACGGCGGCCAACGATCCAGGAGCGTTCGCCGCTTCGGCCCGCGCCAACGCCGTGCGCAACTGGACCGACCAGCTCCATCGGATCACCTGTCCCACCCTGTTCGTCGGCGGTGAGCTGGACCCGGCCGGCGCCGTTCGGAACGCCGAGATCTTCCGACGCCACATCTCCAACCTGGAGGCGCACCTCATCCCCGGCGTCTCCCACATGGTGCCCATCGAGGCACCGGAACAGTTCAACCAGATCCTGCTCGGCTTCCTGGAGCGGGTCGCGGCCCCGTAAGGGCAGGCCCCCGTGCCTGCCCCCGTCCCACCACGCCGCGGGACGGGGCAGGCACGGGGGCCTGCCCCTACGCAGGGACGGACGCGGGACGGGGCAGGCACGGGGGCCTGCCCCTACGCAGGGACGGACGCGGGACGGGGGCAGGCACGGGGGCCTGCCCCTACGGCAGGGCAACGGGTACCAGGAACAGACGTGCTCCGGTTCTACCACAAGCATCATCAGGAGGGCATGGCATGACTGAGGCACTCAGCCAGGCACAGGCGCTGGAGCTGTTGCGCCAGATGCTCCTCATCCGACGGTTCGAGGAGCGCCTGGTCCACCTGTACGAGCAAGGGGTTTTCCAGGGCCACTACCACCTCTACATCGGCCAGGAGGCCACGGGCGTCGCGGCCATCGCCCGGCTCGAGGCCCGCGACTACCTCTTCACCACCCATCGCAACCACGGCCATCTGCTGGCGCGCGGCGTGGCGCCGGAGCGGCTGCTGGCCGAGATCCTGGGCCGGGCCAGCGGGCTCAACGGCGGGCGCAGCGGCACGCTGCACCCCGTAGCGCCAGAGCTGGGCATCCTGCAGACCTCGGCCATTGTGGGCGGTTGCGTGCCGCTTGCCGCTGGCGCGGCCTTCTCGGCCAGATACCGCGGCTCCGGCCAGGTCGCCATGGTCTTCTTCGGCGACGGGGTGCTGGAGGAGGGAGCGTTCTACGAGGCGCTCAACATGGCGGCGCTGTGGAAGCTGCCGCTGGTGCTGGTGTGCGAGAACAACAGCATCCCGCCCGAGCTGCGCGCGGCCGGCCAGTTTCCTTCCTCCACCCACGCAGCCAGGCAACTGGTCGAGGTGGCCCAGTCCTTTACCCTGCCCTGTTCTGTGGTCGACGGCGCGGACCTGGAGGCGGTGTACGCCGTGCTGGGCGAGATGGTCGCCCGAGCGCGCCGGGGGGAGGGACCGAGCTTCGTGGAGGCGCGCAACTCCCGCTGGCCGGGCAACTACCCGCTCTACCCGGCCATCGTCGGGGGCAACACCGAGCTGCGCTGGGCCTGGGACCCCCAGGCAGCGCCCGCGGAGGTGCGCGAGTGGACCGACCGCAGCGACCCGATCGTACTCTGGATCCGCCAGGTGCTGGCGCGAGGGGCCACCCGACAGGAGGTTGAGGCGCTGGACGCGCAGCTTGTGCAGCAGGTGGATCGGGCGACCGAGTGGGCCATGCAGGCCCCGTGGCCCGAGCCGTCGACGGCCCTGCAGGGCGTGTTCGCAGAGGGGAGGCCAGCATGACTCGAACCCTGACCTACGCCCAGGCGCTGGCCGAGGCGCTGGGCGAGATCCTGCGCGAGGACGAGCGCGTGGTCATCTTCGGCGGCGGCTTCGCGGGCATCACCCCCAGCCGGGTCCACTTCGGCCCGCTGTTCAAGGAGTTCCCCGGGCGCTTCGTGGCGCCGCCCATCTCGGAGCTGGGGCTGGCGGGGCTCGGCGCTGGGGCGGCCATGGCGGGTCTGCGGCCGATCGTGGACCTCGGCACCGGCAGCTTCGTGTTCGAGGCCTTTCCAGCCGTCGCCAACGAGGCGGCCATCGCCTACTACACCAGCAACCAGCAGACGACCGTGCCGGTGGTCTACCACCTGCTGGGCGGCATCCGCGGCGCGGGCGCCGAGCAGCACTCGCAGGCAGTCCAGGCGCTGTTCTGGCAGACCCCGGGCCTCCAGATCATGTTGCCCGGCTCGCCGGCCGACGTGAAGGGCCTGGTGCGGACCGCCGCGCTGGCGAGCAAGAACCCCACCCTGTTCGTCAGCCACTACCGCCTGATGGAGGTCGCTGGCCCGGTGCCCGAGGAACCGTACGAGATTCCCTTCGGCCAGGCCGAGGTCAAGCGGGCGGGGACCGACGCGACCATCGTGGCCTGCGGCATCCAGGTGCCGCGCGCGCTGGAGGCGGCCGAGCGGCTGGCGGCCGACGGCGTATCGGTGGAGGTGGTCGATCCCCGCACCCTGGTGCCGCTGGACGAGGCGGCCATCCTGGCCTCGGTGCGCAAGACCGGCCGGGCGGTGGTCACGGACGAGACGCCACGGAGCTGCGGCGTGGCGGCCGAGCTGGTGGCGCGCCTGGTGGAGCAGGCCTGGGGAGCGCTCAAGACGCCGCCCCGGCGGGTCACGATCCCCGACGTGCCCATCCCCTTCAGCGAACCGCTGGAGGCGTTCGTCACGCCAGGCGTCGACAGGCTGGTGGCGGCGGTGCGCGAGGTGCTGGGGTAGGGTTGACAAGCGGTGGGGCTGCGCGTATCGTGCAGCCACCAGGCGGAGCGCAGCCACCGCGAGCGCGGGAGGTGGAATCCAGCAGAAGAGACCGGCGCGGGAGCGCACCAACACGCGAGTCTCCTGGTCCTCAGCCATCGGGCGCCAAGTGAACTACAACCAGAGTGAGCGTCTTTCTGGAGGGTGATCCATGCGAACTCGTCTCCTGGCCAGGCTCAACCTGGCCCTGTGCGCGTTGTTCCTTTTGAGCGCCTGCGCGCCGGCCGCCGCACCCTCGCCGACCGCGGCCCCTGCCCCGCCGGCGCCCACCGCCGCCCCGGCTAAGGCGGCCGCCACGGCTGCGCCGGCCAAGCCGGCCGAGAAGGCGGCCGTGCGCAAAGAGGGCCCGAGCTTCACCTTCAAGTTCGCCTCCACCTCCCCAGAGGCCGACCTGAGCGGCGTCGGCTACAAGCAGTGGGCCAAACTGATCGACGAGCGCACCGGCGGGCGCATCAAGTTCCAGTTCTTCTGGGCCGGCTCCCTGCTCTCCTCCACCCAGATGTTCCAGGGGCTGCGCGACGGCCTGTCGGACTTTGCCGGGCCGGCCATGTCCTACGTTTCGGGCCAGGTGCCGGATGTGGCCATCTTCGAGGTTCCGTTCGCCTACCCTACCGAGCCGTCGGAGATGCTGGCCTTCTACAAGGAGGCCGAGCCGCTGCTGGACCAGATCATGGGCCAGAAGTTCAACCAGAAGCTCGTCTGGGCCTCGCCCTCGACCACACCCGACCCGGTGAGCTGCAAGGGGAAGTTCCTGGACTCCGAGCAGGCCTGGAAAGGGGCGCTGGTGCGAACGGCCGGCAAGTGGCAGTCCCGCACCCTGGAAGTGTGGGGCGCCAAGCCCGTGGTGATCGACCTGGGCGACGCCTACACGGCCATCCAGCGCGGCACGGCCGACTGCCTGCTGCTGGTCTACAACCTGCTCGACTCGTTCAAGCTCTACGAGGTGGTCACCCACATCACCCGCATCGACCACTCCATCAACATGGTCGCCGTCCACGCCAACCTGGACACCTGGAAAAAGCTCCCGCCCGAGGACCAGCAGATCCTCGTTGACGCCGGCCGGGAGGCCCAGAACTACCTCGTGGCGCAGCGCAAGGACCTGGTGGTCACCACCATCGATAAGTTCAAGCAGGCGGGGGTCAAGGTCTGCACGCCCTCCCAGCAGGAGCTGAAGCGACTGCGGGCGGTCACCGACACGGTGCTCCAGGAGATCAGCCGTGAGCAGACGGACGCCGGCCACAAGATCCAGGACATCGCGCGCAAGTACCGCGAGGCGGTCAAGGTGGTGGGTCCGGTGGAAGGGGACATGACCCCCTGTCCCGGCGCCTGATGACATTCTCAGGGCCGTCACGGCTGGGCGCGGCCGCGCCCAGCCGTGGCACATCTCTCACCAGGCGGAGGGTATGCGCACTTTCTACGCGGTCTACCACCTCGTCCAGCGCCTGAACCGGCTGGCGGTCGGGCTGGCCAGCCTGTTGATCGTACTGATCATCGTCTTCACCGATTGGGAGGCCTTCACCCGCTACTTCCTGCGCAGCCCAGCCATGTGGACCTACCCGGTGAGCTCCTACCTGCTGCTGTACAGCATCTACCTGGCCATGGCCTACACCCTTCAGAAGGGCGGGCACGTGGGCGTGGAGTTCGTGGTGGAGGCGCTGCCGCGGGGAGCGCGGCGCTGGCTGGAGCGATTGGGCCACGCCCTGGGCCTGGCCTTCACGCTCATCTTCTTGCACCAGAGCTATCGCCTGTTCCTGCGCCAGTCCACCGAGGGCCAGCGCGACATCTCCAACCTGAGCACGCCGCTGGGGCTGGTGTCCTTTGCTCTGCCCCTTGGCCTGAGCTTGATGGCCGTGACCTACGTGCTGGTGCTGGTCGACTCGTTCCTGCGCCCTCCAGGCCAGACCACCCTCCAGGAGCAGGAGCGCGCTGGCGCGGGCGTTGAGCTGCAATTCGAGTAGCGAGGTCGACGATGCTGGAGTGGTACTGGGCCGGGCTGCTCATGATCGGGCTGATGCTGCTGCTCATGTTCGTCGGCATGCCGGCCGGCCTGGCCATGGGCCTGACCAGCGCGCTCATGATCCTGGCGTTCCTGAGCCCCAACAACCTGCTGGTCCTGGCCAACATCGCCTTCGAGCGCGGCACCGACAACCAGTTCATCGTGGCGCCGCTGTTCATCTTCATGGCCGCGCTGGTGGCCTACTCGGGCGTGGCCGAGGAGGCCTATGTGGCCGCGGCGCGCTGGCTGAACCGCCTGCCCGGCTCGCTGGCGCTGGCCAGCACGGCCGGCTGCGCCGCCTTTGCCGCCGTCTCGGGCTCGAGCGTGGCCACCGCCCTGACCGTGGGCGTGTTCGCCATTCCCCAGATGATCAAGGCCGGCTACGACCGCCGCCTGGCCGTGGGCAGCGTCGCCACAGCGGGCACGCTGGGCATCCTGATCCCGCCCAGCATCTCCATGGTCATCTTCGGCATCATCACTGAAACCTCCATTGGCCAGTTGTTCATCGCCGGCATCGTGCCCGGCCTCCTCCTGGCCCTGGCGCTGATGGGCTACATCGTCGTGGTCACCAGGCTCCATCCCGGCCTGGCCCCCCCGGCCGGCGCCTTCACCTGGCGCGAGCGGTTCGAGTCACTGCTCCCCGTCTGGGGCATCGCCGCGCTGTTCGCGCTGGTCATGGGCTCCATGTACCTGGGTATCGCCACGCCCGCGGAGGCGTCGGCCATCGGCGCCAGCGGCGCGTTCGTGCTGATGGCGCTCAAGCGGAAGCTCACCTGGCGGCGTTTCACCAACTCGCTCGTCCGGGCGACAGAGACGACCGCCATGGTAACCCTGCTGCTGCTCGGCGGCTTCACCCTGTCCTACGTGGCCGCGGCCATGGGCATTGCCCACGGGCTGTCGCAGGCCATCGCCGGCAGCAACCTGAGCCCGCTGGCGGTGATCCTGGCGTACAACCTGCTGCTGGTCGTGCTCGGGACCGCGCTCGAAACCAGCACGATCATCGTCATCACCATGCCGCTGCTGTTCCCGGCCTTCGTGAAGCTCGGGTTCGACCCCCTGTGGCTGGGGGTGCTCACCACCATCAACTCGGAGATTGGCACCATCTCGCCGCCCTCCGGGCTGGTGCTGTTCGCCATCAAAGGCATCGCGCCCAAGGACTTCACCACCCGCGACCTCTTCATGGGCGTCCTGCCCTTCAACGTCGTGCTCGCGCTGTTCCTGCTGTTCATGATCGCCTTCCCCCAGTTGTCCACCTGGCTGCCAGGCCACATGAAGTAGGAACCCCGATCCGGCAGCCAGCGTTGTCCGGCACCACGGACCCTTGACATCCTCGGCATCTGCGGTAAACTTCCGTGCCCCCCATGCGCGTGTCCGTGTTGCGGTCCCTGGGACCATTCTCAGGAGAAGGAGGTCAGCGTGCGCGTCTTTCGTGTTTCAGCCGTCGTCGCGCTCGCGCTTGTGCTCGCCTGCGTGGCGAGCGTTCCGTCCCCGGCCAGCGCCGACCCTTGGGAGCGGGGGCCTGCCGGGCAGGGTGATTCGACCATCGATGGGGTCATCGATCTGCCAGTGGTGGGGAGCACGGTTCCCTCCGGCCTGACCTTCGTGGTGACCGGCTGGGTGGTGGACACCTCGGCTCAAGGCTGGGCTGGAATCGACGAGGCCCACCTGTACGACGGCCGAGCCGGCGAGGGCGGCACCTTTCTGGGCCAGGGGCTGGTGGCACTGAGCCGACCAGATGTCGGCGCAGCGTTGGGCAACCCCTACTACGCGGCCTCTGGCTTTGGCTTCGTGGTCGACGCAACCAGGCTGGCGCCCGGAAGCCACAACCTGACCGTGTACGCCCGCACGCCCGGGCGCGGGTGGTGGAGCCGCCCGACAACGATCACGGTCAGCGCACCAGCGATCGGCGCGCCGGCCAGCCCGTCCGCGATCGCCACGCCAGCGCCGACCGCCACGCCAGCGCCCGCGGCTGAGTCGAACATCCAGATTCGGGTGATAGAACCAGTGGCCAACTCCCTCGCCATTGGCCGCGATCAGCTTCTCAAGGGCTGGGCCCTCGACTTGAACTGCAAGCAGAGCACTACGGGGGTCGACAGGGTCCAGGTCTACCTCGACGCTGAGCGGGAGAAGGGCCGCGCCCGGTACCTGGGGTCGGCTGACTATGGCAACTCCTACGGGAGCCCGGAGGCAGAGTTCCGCGACGATCGGTTTACTTACGCGGGATTCGGGCTGCTCTGGAGTCCGACGAACTTCTCGCTGGGCCAGCACGAGATATACGTGTACGCGCACAGCGCGTGTACCGACACGTGGCAGTTCGTGGTGACGCTCGTCGAGATCGCCGATTAGTGGTCTGTGACTCGTCAATTGCCAGGTCCACCCGCCGCCCTGAAGGGCGGGCCTGGGGGTTAGGCCCGCCCTTCAGGGCGGCGGGTGGAAGTCATCAGATCAGCGGTAACGCAGCATTAGTGGGTTATGTGCCGATTCCCGTGGCAATGGTGCTGCTGCACCATTGCCACGGGAATCGGCACATGATCCGCTAGCTACACGGGCTGCGGTACTTGCTGGCTGCGTCGCTGGACCAGGTGGCTGGGCGGGCCGTCACTGCGCTCAAGACCGCGTTGTGCGCTTCCTCGAGCGGATCGACGGGCTGCACCTTGCCAAATGGACCGTAGAACGAGCTCCAGACCCAGGCCTGGGCGAGGAAGGCGCGTGACTCCAGGTCAACACAGGTGACCGCGCGCCAGGACGACCAGCCCAGCGCATCGTCGACCGCATGCTGGAGCTCGTGGGCGATGGCGGCGGCAACGGCCCGCGGGTCAGCCTCGCTGTGGGCGGCATTCACCAGGATGACGCGCGACCCGTACTGGTAGACGCTGAAACGGTTCCCAAGGTCGCTCGACCAGAGGATCTGCAGGCCGCCATCGGCGGGGATATCGAGCGCCCATGCGCCCCAGGTGGACCTGGCGAGCTGGGTGAGGGCGTTCACCAGCGTTGAGACGGTGGTGATGGAGTGGCCCTGGGGAGTTTTCCAGCTCATCGTCTCGGCTGTGGTATCGGCCGAGGCTGCGCCCCGGACCACCTTGACTGCGACGCTCCGCGACCACCAGCCCTTGGCCGGCGTGTGGGCATAGACGGTGAGGGTGTAGCTCCCGAGGGCGAGGCTCGAGGTGTCGACGGTGAAGTTGAAGCCGCTGTTCTTCCAGGACGCGTTGTGGAAGAAGTCGGCCACATCCGGACGCTCGCCGCCATAGGTAGCCCGACCCAGGAACTGGTCGGCCGAGGTGCCGCGATACACGTGGACCTCGTCGATCCCGGTCCAGCCCCCGGCCGTGTTGTCCACCACCCAGCCCAGCAGGGCCAGCTTGTCGCCCTGTTTGACCGTGGCATCAGCCGTCGGGTAGTCGATGAAGCCGATGATGGACGAATCGCCCTGGGCGAACGGTCCGGGCGTCCAGGGCTCGGCAAAGGCCAGGCCTGGAAACAGGAACAGCCCGAAGGCGAGAGCGAGTGCGCGACGCCACACGAGAGCACCTCCGTGATAGATGTGCGGTCACCAGTTGAGCGCTATGCCCGGGCGCGCCAATGGCACGCGTGCTGCGCGGCGGAGGGGTGAAGAGGTCGCTATAGTCTACCGACTTTTGACCGGTTGTCAACGCGGGGTTCAGTCGCCCAGATCCGTGAGTTCGAGTTTGGCGCCTGCACCCGTTGGGTGCAGGGGCCAGGCTCGACCTCACGGATTCAGGAGTCGGTGAGCATGCCCAGGCGCACCATGCCACTCGGCGATTCGGCCTGGTGCAAAATGAAGCGGCGGTTCAGAATGAGGAGCACCTTGTCGGCGAACAGGGTGTCGAGCACGCCCAGGGCGCCCTCGATCTCTCCGATGCCCCGCTGGTACAGGGTGGTGCGCTTGGGGTTGGGCCTGGCCGAGGCCCGCTCGCGGTCGATGCGCGCCCGCAGCACCTCGCGGTAGGCCTCCAGAGCGTCGATCAGCGCTCCTTGCGCCTGCTCGATGGCCTCCACGGCCTGGTCGATCTCGTCCATGAGCCCTCCGTTCGAGTCGGCAGTCGGCGTTCTGCCCATCGCTTGCCGCTGACGCTTGCTGTCTGCTGCTCTCGGCCTGCCCCTTCGTGCCGGGCGGTGCGCCCGAAGAATACCCTGCCTCATCGGCGCTGTCCACTGTAACCTGCCGTTTACCGTCGGCTACTGACATAGTCACTGACAGGTTGCACACTACTGTTGCTGAGCGCAATACGGCTTCGCACTGCCTCGATTCGCACCCTGGCGCAGGGCGACGGCTCCGCTCGGGAGGTAGCTTGCAGCCTGCCCCCGAGCCCTCGGTGCGCTCCCGGGAGAGCAGCCTCTCCCGGGGGCCGTCGAGCGAGGGGCGTTGCCCTCGCGGGCAGGCTTTCGGCCTGGCGACCACAGCGCCAGCGGCACTGAACCTGCGTCCTTGCGCGGGGCGAAGGAGCGGAGCTCATGTGGAAAGCCCTGGCGCGCTGGGCGCTGCTCGGCGCGGTCATGCTCCTGGTGGTTGTGCAAGCGGTGCCCTACGGGCGCAATCACGCCAATCCGCCAGTGCGGATGGAGCCGGCCTGGGACAGCCCGCAGACGCGCGAACTGGCCGTCCGTGCCTGCTACGCCTGCCACAGCAATCAGACAGTCTGGCCATGGTACAGCAACATTGCTCCGGCGTCCTGGCTGATCCAGCGCGATGTCGACGAGGGGCGAAAGGGGCTGAACCTCTCGGAATGGGACCGTCCCCAGAAGGAGGCGCGCGAGTCGGCCAGGACCGTGCGGGACGGCACGATGCCGCCGTGGTACTACGCGCTGCTCCACGCGGGCGCCTGGTTCTCGGCCGCCGAGCGCGAGGCGCTCATCGGCGGCCTGGAGGCCACGCTCGGGCGGGGGGCCGGAGGATGAGAGGCATGAAGAGCGCCTTTCCAAACCGCAGAGACGCCGAGACGCAGAGTCCTCTTGAAAGAAGCAATCTCTGCGTCTCTGCGTCTCTGCGGTGAGTGTTGAACGGCGCTCTAAGGCGCTGGAGGAGTGCAATGTGGAAGCGCCGCTTCATACAAGCTGCGTTCATCGCAGCCGTTCTGCTGATCGGGGCCATGGTTGAGGTGCCCGGCCCCGCTAGCTGGCCCGGCTTCTGGCAGGCTGCCTCCGGGCTGGCATCCGAGGCCGCAACGACCGTCCCTACACCGCCTCACCCGTGAGCTCGCTCGTCGGGGCGCTACGCCCGATCACCTCGGCGGGCAGGCCCGTCGGCAGGGCGATACAGAAGGTGGCGCCCGCGCCGGAGTGGCTCTCGACCCAGATACGGCCGCCGTGCAGCTCGACCAGGGCGCGGGCAATGGGCAGGCCCAGGCCGCTGCCCGGGTTGCGCCGGGTGGCCTCCGTCTCCGGACGGTAGAAGCGT
>JACQUR010000106.1 GCA_016210245.1 Chloroflexota bacterium | reverse complement strand
GTCGAAGGTGGTGGCGGTGCCGAAGTCGACTACGATGGCCGGGCCAGGGTAGAGGTGGTGGGCCGCCACCGCATTGACCACCCGGTCGGTCCCGACCTCGCGCGGGTTGGCGGTGGCCACCCGGATGCCGGTGCGCGTGCCGGCGCCCACGGTGAGGGGGCGAGCGCGGAACAGGGCGAGGCAGAGCTGCTCGAAGACCTCGGTCAGGGGAGGAACCACGGAGGCGATGGCCGCGCCGCGGACCTGCTCGCGCCGCACGCCCTCTTCCCCGAGCAGGCCGGCCAGCAGCAGGCGGTACTCCTCGGCCGTGCGGCGCACGTCGGTGGCCAGGCTGAAGGCGGCGCGCAAGGCCTGGCCGTCGAAGAGGCCGACGGAGATCCGGGTATTGCCGATGTCGAAGGCCGCCAGCACGCTCGCCTCCGCCCGGCTCGCCCGGAAACAGGACCACCTCGCAGGCGCAGCCTGGAGGCGGCAGGGCAACACCTATGGCTGCCGTCTCGGTCGTTCCCGATCCAAGCGGGCCGGGGATTCGAAGTCAGGAGTAGAGCAGCAAAGGGGCTCGCATCCGGCCAGGCCGGTATGCTGCCTGGATTGATGCTAGCACGGCCAGAGGTGGCCGTCAACACCCCGATGTCGGAATGCAGATTTGAGAGTGCAGAGTGCAGAGTGCAGTCGTCCTCCCTCTGCACTCTCAAATCTCAAATCTGCACTCCGTGGGATCGGTGAGCTTCTTGTGGCGCCGACCGCGCTGCTGGTGGTAGCGTTCCGAGTGCTCATGGCTCCCCCCTCCTGGCAGTTGGGTGGAAGCCGGCGCACCCGGCCGTTCACGTTCTGTCTCGTCCACTACCAGGTGGACAACGCCTCTACGGAGTCGACAGTCGACAGTTCACAGTCGACAGGGCACGAGCGGACTGTGAACTGCGGACTGTCGACTGTGGACTTGGTTTAGCTGAGGGAGGACCGATGTCAGGCCCGATTGCCCGCCTCCGCCGCTTCGTGGGCTCGACGCCCCGGCGGACCTTCGTGCTCTACCCCGCCCTGGTCATTGGGGTGGAGACGGCCCGTCGCGGCTCCCTGGCCGTGCCCCGCCCTGCCTTCCTGGCGCTGCTCGCCTGGGGGTACCTGCAATACCGCCTGGTGGGCGAGTACCGTGTGCGGGTGATGAAGGCGGGCGGCTGGGGGTTCGACAAGCCGCCGGACCGGCTGATCGAGGTCGGCCCGTACGCCTACACCCGCAATCCGATGTACCTGGGCCACCTGATCTTCCTGCTGGGCCTGGCGCTCGGCTTCCGCTCGCTCCTGGGCTGGCTGATCCTGCTGGCCAACCTGCCCTGGTTCCACGCCCGCGTCCTCGCGGATGAGGCGCGCCTCCGCCAGAAGTTCGGGGCCGAGTACGAGGCCTACTGTGCGCGAGTGAAGCGCTGGATCCCGTCGGTGCTCTGAGGGCGACGATCGAGCTTCGGGTCGCCGATCACGGGCTGCGCGCCGGCAGCCCCAGGGCCTCGAGCGCGGCGTCGATGGTTGCCTGGTTGCTGGTGACTACGGGCACGCCGAAGCGCCGCGCGAGCGTGGGGCGCGCCTCCATGCCCCGGAAGTTGGTGCAGGACACGAACAGCAGGTCGAAGTCAACGCCCGCCAGCGCTTCCTCCGCGAAGGCGATGATGCGGGCAGGGGGAACCAGGGCCAGGGCGAAGTTGTCGGTGATCCCCAGGCCGGCGATGTGCGCGACGACCAGACCGTGCCGCTCCAGGCCCTGCCGAATGCGTGCGTTCAAGTCGTCGATGTAGGGCGTGATCACCGCCACCCGGCGCGGGTTGAGGCGGGCGATGCACGTGCCGACGGCGTTGTTCGTGCTCACCGCGCGCGCCCGGGTGGCCTCGGCGATCTCGTCCATGAGCCGAGCCTCGCCCTCGGCGCCCAGCACGGCGCCGCCGCTGGTGCAGGCGAAGACGACCACTCGGGGGTACAGGCTGGCGAGGTCCGCCACCGATCGAGGGACGTACTCGGTGACCATGCGCCGCTCGGCTTCCGCGGTGGTCTCGGCCAGGAACATGCGGGCGGTGTGAAACGTGACCCCAGGCGGCAGGCTCCTGGCAAAGTCCGCCTCGACGATGGTGTTCGACGAGGGCACGATCAGCCCGATGCGCAGTCCGTCGACGCTCTCCTCCGTACGCACCTGCACCTCCAAGGGCATGTTGGAGATTGGTGATTGCAGAGTGCAGAGTGAACACTCTGCACTCTGCACTCTCAAATCTGCAATCACGTAGATTCGGTAGCTACTCAATAACATCAGGCGAGCGAAGGCGTCAACCATCACCGGAGGTGGTGGGCCGAGTAATCACCTGGTGTATACTTCTGGCAGGCTATGCACAGGAGAGGGGAGGTCGCGCGGCAGCGAGATTCGCAAGACTCGTCCCTGCATCGAGGTGCTGCGATGCGCGAGCGTGAGCCCGCGATTGAGACGGTCAAAGCCTCGGAGGCGAGGCAGAACTTCAGCCAGCTCTTGAGCAAAGTCTTCCGTCGGGAAACCCGGGTGATCGTAGAGAAGAGCGGCATCCCGGTGGCCGCCATCATCTCCGCTCAAGACCTGAAGCGATTCCAGCGGCTGGAGGAGGAGCGAGAGCAGCGCTTCAAAGCGCTCGACGCCACCCGCGAGGCGTTCAAGGACGTGCCGGACGAGGAGCTCGAGCGGGAGGTGGCCCGGGCGGTTGCTGAGGCTCGATCGAAGCATCGACGCACACGGCAGACGGCCGCCAAGGCGCGGTGATAACGGCTGTCCTCGACGCCAACGTGCTGGCGTCTAGCTTCGTGCGCTCGAACCCCGCGGCTGCGCCCGTTCTACTTCTCGATGCCTGGCGGGCGCGTTCCTACACGCTGGTGGTCTCGGAGCACATCCTCACAGAGTTGCGGCACACCTTCGAGGACCGGTATTTCCGTCGACGCCTGACGCCCTAGCAGATTGAAAGCAACCTGGCGCTGATGCGTGGCGAGGCGACGATCACCCCGCTCACCGCCGTGGTCCAGGGCGTCGCCACGCATCCCGAGGATGACCTCGTTCTGGCTACAGCCGTTTCCGCCGGAGCCGACTATCTGGTCACCGGGGACCATCACCTGCAGGAGCTTGGCACGTACCGCGACGTGACCATTCTCAGCCCTCGCGCCTTTCTGGACCTCCTGACCGCGCAACAAGACGACTAACCGCAGCGCCCTGCTCTTTTACACCACCCCCTCCACCCTCAACTCCTCGATCGCCTCGTCGCCATACCCCGCCTCCGCCAGCACCGCCTCGGTATCGGCGCCCAGTTCAGGGGCAGGCGGCAGATGCTCCAGTGGAGCGAAGCGCACCGGGGGCGCTACCTGCCGAGGGGCTGGCTGGCTATCACCTCCGGCCTCCAGCAGCAACCCTCGCGCCTGCACCTGCGGGTCGGCAGGCACCTCGTGGGGTTCCAGGACGGGGGTGAAGCAGGCGTCCACCCCGGCGAAGCGCTCGACCCAGGCGGCACGGGGCTGGGTGGCGATCACCGCGGCAACCTGGGCGATGGCCCAGGCGGCCTGGTCGCCGTGAGCGTACTGGTAGGGCAGTAGGTCGGAGCGGCCGAGGGTGGCGCAGAAGGTCTGCCAGAAGGGCGGCTCCAGGGCGCCAAGGGCCATGAAGCGGCCGTCGGCGGCGCGGTAGAGCTGGTAGCAGGGCAGCGCGCCGCTCAGTTCCAGCTTGCCGCGCTCCAGGGGCGGGCCGCCGGCCAGCAGCGCGGCCAGGGACGGACCCATCCAGGCCAGGCTGCCGTCCAGCATGGCCACATCCAGGAAGCGGCCCCGCCCGCTGCGCTCCCGCTCCAGCAGCGCGGCCAGGATGGCGCACGCGGCCGGCCAGGCGCCGCCGCCCAGGTCGGCGACCTGGGCCGGGGACGGGACGGGCGGCCCCTCGGCCGGGCCGTTGAGGGCCAGCAGGCCGGCGTAGCCCAGGTAGTTCAGATCGTGCCCGGCCCGGTCGCGGTACGGCCCGTCCTGCCCGTAGCCGCTGAGCGAGCAGTAGACCAGGCGCGGGTTGATCGCTGCCAGGACCGCGTAGCCCAGGCCCAGCCGGTCCGCCACGCCCGGGCGGAAGCCCTCCAGCAGCACGTCGGCGCGGGCGGCCAGGCGGTGGGCCACCTCCCGCCCGCGGAGGTGCTTCAGGTTGAGGG
>JACQUR010000080.1 GCA_016210245.1 Chloroflexota bacterium | reverse complement strand
GTGCTGAGTGCTGAGTCCTGAGTACACGGTCCTCACTCAGGACTCAGCACTCGGCACTCAGCACTCGACAAGGAGCGGCGGTGGCGAAACCTCTGGACCGCAATCTCGCCTTTGAGCTGGCTCGGGTCACCGAGGCGGCAGCGCTGGCCGCGGCGCGCTGGATGGGCCGCGGCGACAAGAACGCAGCCGACCAGGCAGCCGTCGACGCGATGCGCCATGCCCTCTCGTCCGTAGACATGGACGGGGTGGTGGTGATCGGGGAGGGCGAGAAGGACGAGGCGCCCATGCTGTACATGGGCGAGGAGATCGGCAATGGGCTGCCGCCCCGGGTCGACGTGGCGGTGGACCCGATCGACGGGACGACGCTGCTCTCCAAAGGACTGCCCAACGCGGTCGCCGTGGTGGCCCTGGCCGAGCGGGGCACGATGTACTACCCGCCCGGCATCGTCTACATGGAGAAGATCGCCGTTGGCCCCGTGGGCAAGGGGGTGGTGTCGCTCGAGCTGAGCGTCGAGGAGAACATCCGCGCCCTGGCGCAGGCCAGGCGGAGCGAGCCGGCCGACCTGACCGTGGTGGTCCTGGACCGGCCCCGCCACGCTGCGCTGATCGAGGCGATTCGGGCCACCGGCGCGCGGATCAAGCTCATCTCCGATGGCGATATTGCGGGGGGGATCATGCCGGCCCTGGAGGAGACGGGCATCGACATGCTGCTGGGCATTGGCGGCTCGCCCGAGGCGGTGGTGACGGCGTGCGCGCTCAAGTGCCTGGGCGGCGACATTCAGTGCCGCCTCTGGCCGCGCAACGAAGAGGAGCGGCGCCAGGCCGAGGCGCGCGATCTGCCGCTGGGCAAGGTGCTGACCATTGACGACCTGGTTTCCGGCGACGACGTGTTCTTCTCCCTCACCGGCGTGACGGACGGCGAGTTGGTACGCGGGGTGCGCTACTTCGGGGATGGAGCACGGACGGAGACCCTGGCGATGCGCTCGCACTCTGGCACCATCCGCCGCATCCAGTCAGTCCACAACCTTCACCGGCTTCGCCGCGTGGCCGGCGAACGATACGAATGATGAATGATGAATGACGAGTGATGAATGATGAATGCATTCATCATTCATCACTCGTCATTCATCATTCAACGACGATGGCGGAGCGTGGGCAATGACTGCTGAAGCGCGGAACGGACGGGCATCCCAGCCACTGGCCCCCAGTGCCCAGACGGCCCCCGCCGTGGGCAAGGGGCGCTTGCTGTGGGCCCTGGCCTTTGGCCACAGCATCGAGCACTGGTATGAGGCGGCCTTCTGGTTGTTCGTGCCCGTCTTCGCCGCCGAGCTCAACCTGACCTTCTTGCAGATAGGCGTGCTGGCCACGGCGCGCGCCTTCCTGAGCGCGGTGATGCACGTGCTCGTCGGTGCGCTCTCCGACGTCATCGGTCGCCCGCTGCTCCTGCTGACCACGTGCCTGGCCTGGATGGCGCTCGGCTTCTTCGCGATGAGTCTGGCGCCGGGCTACGCCTCCCTGGTGCTGCTGGGCGGTGCGATGGGCGCCGCGGTGGGATTCTGGCACCCGCCCGCTATGGCGGTCCTCTCGCAGGCCTTCCCCGGACGGCGCGGCTTCGCCCTGTCCGCCCACGAGATGGCCGGCAACCTCGGGGGCCTGATCGCGCCCACCCTGCTCGGCCTGGCGCTGGCGGCGTTCTCGTGGCGGTTCGTGCTGGGCTGGCACCTGGTGCCTGGCCTGCTGGTCGCGCTGCTGTTCTGGGTGGGCATGCCCCGGCTGCGGGTGAGCGGCAGGCGGCAGGGCTTTGAAGCCCACCAGTACGCGGCGGCAGTCCAGGTGCTGCTCAGCAACACCACCGTGCTGGCGATGTCCGCCGTCTCGGCGCTGCGGTCCGCGGCCCAGACCGCGCTGACCGCCTTCCTGCCGATCTACCTGATCCACACCTTCGGCCTGAAGGTGGAGCAGGTGGGCGTCTACCTGTCGACGTTGGTCGCCCTGGGGCTGCTCTCACCCCTGGTGGGTGGAACGATCTCGGACCGCCTGGGTCGGCGTCCGGTGCTGCTGGTGGGCCTGGTGGGCGCTGGCGGGCTGAGCCTGCTCTTGCCCACGGCCGCTCCCGGCCCGCTGCTGTTCGCCCTGCTGGCCGGCACGGGCCTGTTCCTGTACTCGCTCCGCTCGGTGATCTACGCCCACGCGCTCGACGTCTCGGACTCAGCCGTCGCGGCCAGCACCGTCGGGTTCCTCTTCGGCGTGCAGGGAGTGGTGGTGGGCCTGGCCCCCGCGGCCCTGGGCTTTCTGGCCGACCAGGTGGGGCCCGCCTCGGCCCTCTACGCCGCCGGCGCGCTCTCCCTGGTCGCGGCCGCCCTGGTGGCGGCGCTGCCCGGAGGCCGGAGGCCGGAGGCCAGTAGCCAGTAGGCAGTAGGCAGTAGGCAGTAGGCAGTTCTTCTGTCTGCCTACTGCCTACTGCCTACTGCCTACTGGATCTCAGTACACCGCCGTGCCCAGCCGGACTCCGCCCTGGTTGTCCTGCGTGCCGCAGATCAGGTCGAACTCCAGGTCGATGGACCCCAGCGGGTCCTGGCCGTTCTTGAGCCGATCGCCGCCCAGGATGCGCTCCATCGGCAGGTCCAGGGTGACCGGCTCGCACATCGTGCCGGTGGAGACGATGGCGTTGGCTCGCGGCGAGCTGTGGACGAGCGGGAACGAGCCTCCCGTGCCGCCCTCCTCCGAGGTCAACAGCACCGTGGACAGGCCCATCTCCTCGCAGCGCTCGCAGCACAGCATGATGTCCACCTCGGCCTGCCCGCCACCGTCCTTGACGATGATCGCCCCGTCGGCGCCCAGCAGGTCCTTCGCCATCCGCGCAGCCAGGAGGGCCGTCCGTTCCTTGTGGGCGAAGACCGAGTTGTGGTTGGCGAGGATCGTCCCGGCCAGCCACAGGTCCTTGCCCTGGCGCTCCAGCAGATCGATGATCCCGGCGTTGTTCTCGAAGTTGTAGGTGACGTTCTTGGCCGGGATGGTATGCCCGTTGAAGACCAGGGCGCCATCGAGGGCCTCGGTCGGGCCAACCAGGGTCGGGAACGGCACGGAGAACGGGACGCCGTAGAACAACTGGTCGCGCCCGAAGCCGCGGCAGTGCAGGTAGTTGATGAAGGCGATCTTCGGCAGGGAGTTGCCTGGCTCCGGACGCAGCCACTCCCGGGTGACGACCTCGGCCGGCGTGTGGCCCAGGCTGGCCTTGGCCAGGTAGACCGCGGCCTTGACCTTGGCCTCCAGGATGGCCCTGGTGAAGCCGACGTGATCGACGCCCTCGGCCGGCGTCGGGGCCAGGACCAGGTTGAGGGTGCGGGAGAACTTCGAAACCTCGGCTCCCCAGCCTGCCATGTCCAGGACCCCCTCGATCGCGTCGTGGAGGTCGGCCGCGGCCACGACCGTCAGGCCGGACAGGACGTTGGTCCGGCCCGAGCCGGCCGCGTACAGGGGCCCGGCCAGGCCGGGGAAGTAGTCCTGCCCGCCGGCCACCTTGACCCGCGGCTCGATGACGTCCAGCACGTGGACGATGCGCGTGCGGGTGCCCGGCACCGCCAGGTCGATATCCACGCGGGCGAAGCGGTCGTCGGCCTGGAGCAGGGCCCGCAACTCGTCCACGTCCACCTGGAGCGTCTGGCCGACGAGCCGGGTGGGGCTGCCGAAGCGCACCTCTGAGATAGGAAAGAGCGCAAACTCGAGCATCATCGCCTTTCTATGCCAAATGACTCACGGACAGCGGTGTGGTAGCGCGGGGGCTTGTCCCCCGCCCCCCGCTCCCCGGGGGGCGGGGGACAAGCCCC
>JACQUR010000009.1 GCA_016210245.1 Chloroflexota bacterium | reverse complement strand
GCAGCCACGGGGGGCTGCCCCTACTCAGCTACGGGGGGCTGGGGCAGCCACGGGGGGCTGCCCCTACCCGGTTCTCAGCACGCAGTCCTCAGTCCTGACAGGCGGGGCCACGGCCCACCCTGAGGAGGATGTTCATGCGAATCGCGCAGATTGCGCCGCCGATGCTGCGTGTCCCGCCCGAGCGCTACGGCGGCACCGAGCGCGTCATCTACACCCTGACCGAGGAGCTCGCGCGCCGCGGGCACGAGGTCACCCTCTTCGCCAGCGGCGATTCTGTCACCAGCGCGCGCCTGGTGTCCGTGGTGGACCACGCCATCTGGAGCAGCGACCGCTACAGCGACCACAACCCGTTCGTTACCCTGACCCTGGCCCGCGCCTACGCCATGGCGGGCGAGTTCGATCTCATCCATTCCCACCTGGACTACTTCGCCTTTCCCTTCGCCCGCCAGTCGCGGACCCCGACGGTGAGCACGCTCCACGGGCGGCTGGACCTGCCCGAGCTCCAGCCGCTCTATCGCGAGTTCCGCGACCTGGGCGTCGTCTCCATCAGCAACAACCAGCGCCGTCCGCTGCCCTTCGCCCGCTGGCTGGGCACCGTCTATAACGGCATCCGGGTCGACCAGTATCAGCCCGAGCGCCGGCGCGGCAAGTACCTCGCCTTCCTGGGCCGCATCTCCCCGGAGAAGCGGCTGGAGTGGGCCATCGAGGTGGCTCGGCGCGCGCAGATACCGCTCAAGATCGCCGCCCGCAAGCCACTGCCCTGCTCGGCCTCGCTCACAGCAGCCGAGGACAATGTCTACTACGAGCAGGTGATCAAGCCGCTCCTGGACCACCCGTTGGTCGAGTACGTGGGCGAGATCAGCCAGGCGGAGAAGAGCGACTTCCTGGGCCAGGCCTACGCCCTGCTCTTCACGGCCGATTGGCCCGAGCCCTTTGGTCTGGTCATGGTCGAGGCGCTGGCCTGCGGTACCCCGGTCATCGCCAAGCGGGTCGGCTCCGTGCAGGAGGTCATCCGTGACGGCGAGACCGGGTTCATCTGCGACTCCGTCCAGGAGATGGTGCTGGCCTGTGACCGCGTGCCCGACCTCGACCGCGCCGCCTGCCGGCGCGACGTGGAGGCCCGCTTCTCGGCACGCGCCATGGCCGATGGCTACGAAGCCGTCTACCGCCGCCTGGTCGCCGAAGGCCCCCCCGAGCGCAGCCTCAACGGCCTCCTGGAGCGGACCGCCGTGCCGGATGGGATCGCCACGCTCCGACCGGTAGGGGCTCGGGGTTGAAGGTTGGAGGTTGAAGGTTGAAGGTTGGATCCAACCTTCAACCTCCAACCTCCAACCTCCAACCCGCAGGGTATGCTATCATCCCAGCAAACGGTCCATAACGGGAGTCGAACCGGGACCTGCTGCCAAGGCCGCGAAGGTGCGGCCTTCTTGCTGGGAGGAGCCAGCCGTGCTCGCCACGCGAGACCCCATCCTCGGCTTTCTGCCTGCCAATCTCGTGCTGCTGCTGGCCATCGTGGTGGCGGTCGGCCTGTTCGCCCGGTCGGCCTACCACCTGTACCGCCTGGTGCGCCTGGGCCGGCCCGAGCAGCGAACGGACCACCCGGCCGAGCGCTGGGACGCCTTCCTGCGCCACGTCCTCGGGCAGGGCCGCCTGCTGCGCGAGCCCGCCGCTGGCCTGATGCACGCCCTCATCTTCTGGGGCTTCCTGGTCATCACCGTCAGCACCGCCGAGATGCTGCTGGGCGGGCTCATCCCCGGCCTGACCTTCGGCCCGCTCACCGCCAATCCTGTCTACGTACTCCTGCTCGACCTGTTCGAGGTGCTGGTCCTGGCCTCGGTGCTGTTCGCTTTCTACCGCCGCCTGGTGGTGAAGCCCAGCCGCTTGAGCTACACCGGTGACGCGCTGCTGATCCTCGGCCTCATCGCCACCCTCATGCTCACCGCGCTGCTGGCCAACGGCCTGCGCATCGCCTACGCGTCCGAGCCGCTCGACCCCTGGGCGCCGGCCAGCGCGGCCCTCGCCGGGGCGCTGGGCGACCTCCCTGCCCCCACCCAGTTGGCCCTGCACAAGCTGTTCTGGTGGGCCCACGTCCTGACCGTGCTCGGCTTCCTGGCCTACCTGCCCCACTCCAAGCACCTGCACATCGTGACCGCGCCCTTCAACGTGTGGCTGCGCTCGCTCGCCCCGCGCGGCCAACTGCCCTACCTGGATGTGGAGGCCGCGCTCGAGCAGGACCAGCCGCTCGGGGCCTCCCAGATCGACCACTTCACCTGGAAGGGCCTGCTGGACACCTACACCTGCACCGAGTGCGGGCGCTGCCAGGCCGCCTGCCCGGCCTCGATCAGCGGCAAGCCCCTGTCGCCCAAGAAGCTGATCCTGGACCTGAAGGAGCACCTGCTGGAGGAGGGGCCGGCCCGGCTGCACGGCGATGGCGAGGCCCACCCGGGCAAGCAGATGGTGGGCGAGGTCATCACCGACGAGGTGCTGTGGGACTGCACCACCTGCCGCGCCTGCATGCACGAGTGCCCGGTGTTCATCGAGCACGTGCCCAAGATCGTCGACATGCGCCGCCACCTGGTGATGGCCGAGAGCCGCTTCGAGCCCGAGGTACAGCGGCTGTTCGACAACCTGGAGGCCAGCGGCAACCCGTGGCGTCTGCCCCGCATGGTCCGCGGCGACTGGGCGAAGGGGCTGGGCATTCCCACTATGGCCGAGTCGCCCGAGATCGAGTATCTCTACTGGGTCGGCTGCGCCGGATCCCACGACGAGCGGAACATGAAGGTCGCCCGCGCCTTCGCCCGCCTCATGCAGCAAGCGGGGGTGAAGTTCGCCATCCTGGCCACCGAGGAGACGTGTACCGGCGACCCGGCCCGCCGCGCCGGGCACGAGTACCTGTTCCAGACTCTGGCCCAGCAGAACGTGGAAACCCTGAACCGCTACGGGGTCAAGAAGGTGGTCACCGCCTGCCCCCACTGTTTCAACAGCCTCAAGAACGAGTACCCGCAACTGGGTGGCACGTACGAGGTCATCCATCACAGCCAGTTCCTGCGCGAGCTGGTGGAGGCCGGCAAGCTCGCACCATCGAAGGCGCTGGAGGGCGCGGTGGCGTACCACGATCCCTGCTACCTGGGCCGCTACAACGAGGTCTACGACCAGCCGCGCGGCGTGCTCGAGGGCATCCCCGGCCTGGAGCTGCGCGAGGTGCCCGGCTGCCATCGCGACCGGGCGATGTGCTGCGGCGGCGGCGGGGCGCGGGTGTTCATGGAGGAGCAGCGGGGCAGACGCATCAACCACCTCCGCATCGAGCAGGCCATGGCGGCCCAGCCCCGGACCATCGCCACCGCCTGCCCCTTCTGCATCATCATGCTGGAGGATGGCGCGCGGGCGAAGGGCGTCTACGATGACGTGCCCGTGGCCGACATCGCCGAACTGCTCGTTCGCAGTTGCGACAAGAAGTCCTGAGCCCTACGAGTCCTGAGTCCTACGAGTCCTGAGTCCTGAGTCCTGAGTCCTGAGTGAGGCTCCGGACCTCTACTCAGGACTCAGGACTTTCCACTCAGGACTCGTAGGACTCAGCACTCGTAGGAGGCTGTGTGAGAATCATCGTCACCATCAAACAGGTCCCGGATCCCGACATTCCGCCCGGCCATTTCAAGGTGGACGAGGCGGCCAGGAAGGTCGTCCCGCCGCCCGGGGTCGCGCCGGTCTTGAATGGCTACGATGCCAATGCCCTGGAGGCGGCGCTGCGCTTGAAGGAGCAGGTGGCCGGGACCACCATTACCCTGGTTTCCCTGGGCGCCGCCCAGGCGCGCGATGCCCTCAAGCGCGGGCTGGCCATGGGCGCGGACAAGGCGGTGCTGCTGGACGACCCTGCCTTTGCCCAGTGCGACAGCGCGGCCACGGCGGCAGTGCTGGCGGCGGCCATCCGCAAGCTGGAGGGAGCGGACCTGGTCCTATCGGGCCGCCAGGCGTCGGACACCGATGCCGGGCAGGTCCACCTGGGCGTCGCCTCCCTGCTCGGCCTGCCCGGCTTGACCCCGATCCAGCGTCTCAGCCCTGCAGGCGACGGGGCGGTGCGGGTGGAGCGGCTCGTGGAGGACGGACACCAGGTGCTGGAGGTCCGCCTGCCGGCCGTCCTGGGTATCTCCAGCGAGGTCTACGAGCCGCGCTACCCGCCGCTGAAGGGCATCATGCTCGCCGGGCGGGCCCAGATCCCTGTATGGGGAACCGCCGACCTGGGGCTCACACCCCAGCACCTGCAGCCGCGGCGCCTGCTGCGCCGCCTGTACGTGGAGCAGCGAGAGGCCCAGGTGGAGTTGATCGCCGCCGACTCGCCCGCCGAGGCCGGCGAGCAGCTCGCGCTCAAGCTGCGCGAGGCCAAGCTGATTTAGACCAGTTGACAGTCGACAGTCGACAGGAGTTCCTTATTGGCTGTCGACTGTCAACTGTCGACTGTCGACTCGCAACAGGAGCATTGTCCATGGCTCACACCAATGCCGTCTTTGTCGTGGCCGAGGCCCAGAACGGCGGCCTGGCCACCATCAGCGCGGAGTTGCTCGGCGCCGGGCGCGCCATTGCTAACGCGCTTGGCGGGCCCCTCGTCGCCGCGCTGGTCGGCCACAACGTCGCCAGCCTGGCCGCGCAGCTTGGCGAGCTGGGCGCCGACCGTGTGCTGGTGGCGGACGACCCGCTGCTGGCCGACTACCAGGTCGAGAGCTATGCGCCGCTGATCGGCCAGTCCGTGCGTAGCCTCGCCCCGGCCGCGGTGCTACTCGGCCAGACGTTCACGGGGCGCGAGTTGGGCCCGCGCCTGGCCTTCGACCTGGAAACAGCCGTGGCCACCGACTGCGTGCGCCTGAGCGTCGAGGGCGACCGAGTGGTGATGGCCAAGCCGGTGTACGGCGGCAACGCCGTGGCCGAGTATGTGGTCCAGACCTCGCCCCAGGTGGCCACCCTGCGCGCCCGCGCCTTCGAGCCGGCGGCACCCCAGGCGGGGCGGCGCGGTGAGGTGGAGCAGCTCCCGGTTCAGCTCGACCCGGCTGCGCTGCGGGCTCGAGTCGTGGAAACCGTGCGCGCCGCCAGCACGGGCGGCCCCAACCTCAAGGAAGCCAGGGTCATCGTCGCCGGCGGGCGCGGCCTGGGCGGCCCTGAGAACTGGCGGCACGTCGAGGAGTTGGCCCAGGCGCTCGGGGCAGCGGTGGGCGCCACGCGCGCGGTCACCGACGCCGGCTGGGTGCCAGCCTCGCTCCAGGTGGGTCTGACCGGCGTCACCGTGAGCCCGGACCTGTACCTCACCATCGGCATCTCGGGCGCGGTGCAGCACCTGGCCGGTATCACCGGGGCGAAGAACGTGGTAGCCATCAACCGCGACCCCGAGGCCAACATCTTCAAAGTCGCCCGCTTCGGGGTGGTGGGCGATTGGAAACAGGTCCTGCCCGCCTTCACCAGGAAGGTGCAGGAGCTGCGCGGCCGGTAGACCTCCTCGGCCCCTGCTTCACCCCTCCCTACTCCGGCGCGGATGTGACCAGTTGCTGTGCCGGCGGTCGCCGAGCCGTAGGGGGCGACGGCTCTGTCGCCCCGCCGCCCCGAG
>JACQUR010000081.1 GCA_016210245.1 Chloroflexota bacterium | reverse complement strand
GCCCTGGCGCTGGCGACCGCCGCCCACGACCCGGTCGAGGCGGCCGAGGACTGCGCCTGCCTGACGGTCGCGTACTTCTGGCAGGGGGCCTTTCGGCGATGTTCCGACGTGCTCGTGCAGCGGCTCGAGTTTGCGCGGCGCTGCCACGACCCGTACCAGCTGCGCCACGTCTACACCTGGCTGGCCATGGTTCATTGGTTCCAGGGTGGGTTCGGCCAGGCCGAGCAACTGCTGGATCAGGCGCAGGCGATCGTCGAACGGCTGGCCAGCCGGGAGCCCATGGCCTATCTGCACCTGGGGCGTGGCGGTCTGGCCCACTGGCGCGGCAACTATGCTGCGGCGGAGGCGTCGCTTCGGGAGGCCATGGCGATCTTCCGGGAGATCGGCCCCAGCGCGCTGGTGTGGTACCTGGGCTTGCTCGGTCTGAATCTGGTGACCCCAGGGGAGGGTACCAGAGGCCCAGGCCTGCCTGGACGAGCTGGAGACGCTGCGCGCGGGCCTTCCCGAGGGCACGATGCCGACCGCGGAACCTGAGTAGCATCTTCTGCCCCCCAGCTATGCCGTCCCAGTAGGGGATTCCCCCCAGTTCAACGAATCACTGCCTCGCTCACCCTGTGTCCCGCGAGTTGGGAACTTCCCCCGATGTGCCGGGCGCGCGTTGGGCTTAGATTGAGATTGTGATGAGCAAGCGCAGCGCCGAAGATCGGCAAGCGCGGGGGTTCGCGGCCGGCCAACCACGCGCCGGACGAGGCCTCTACCATCCTGGACGGTGGGGTGCTCATCCCCGGCCTGGTGGACGCGCACGCCCACCTTGGACTGGCCAGCCCGGCCCCGCCGGGTGCGCCGCCGGAGGAGCGGGTGCGGGCGAGCGCGCGGGCGCAACTCGACGCTGGCGTCCTGGCCATCCGCGAGCCGGGCGGCCCAGACCGCGCCTCGGCGGGCATCGGGCCGCACGAGGGCCTGCCGCGCACGTTCACCGCCGGTCGGTTCCTGACACCGCCCGGCAGCTACTTCCCCGGCCTGGCCCGCGAGGTCGCGGCGGCGGACCTGCCCGCCGCGGCTGAGGAGGAGGCGCGGGCGAGCGGCGCGTGGGCCAAGGTCATCGGCGACTGGGTCGGCCCGGATGGTCGCCTGCGGGCGAACTACCCCGCGGAGGTGCTGGCCGAGGCGGCACGCCGCGTGCATGCCGCTGGTGCTCGCATCGCGGTCCACGCCATCAGTGCGGCGGCGATCGAGGCGGCCATCGAGGCCGGCTTCGACTCGATCGAGCACGGCATCGGTCTGAGGGATGACCACGTGGCGGCGATGGCGACGCGCGGCATCGCGCTGGTCCCTACCCTCGTCATCACCTCCAGCCTCCGCCAGGTCGGGTGGTGGATGGAGTTGGGGCTGGCGCCGGTGGCGGCCAGGCTAGCGGCCGAGGCGGGCGTCCTGGTGCTGGCCGGGACGGACGCAGGCATGGTGCCTCACGGAATGGTCCGCCAGGAGATCCGGTGCCTGCTGGAGGCCGGCCTGCCCCAGGGGTCGCGCTGGCCGCCGGCTCGTGGGCGGCGCGGCGCTTCCTGGGGCTGCCGGGCATCGAGGAGGGCGCGCCGGCGGACCTCGTGGCCTACCCGGACGACCCACGCGGCGCCCCCGAGGTGCTCGCCCGGCCATCCCTGCGCATCCTCGACGGCCGTGTCATCCCCCCGCCGGCGAGTTGAGCCCTCCCATCCCACGTCTCCGCGTCCGGGGAATTGGCCCCCGCCCCCCGCTATCTGTTAGAACCAGCATGCTCTTTGCCCGCGGGACTATCCTGAACGGGCCAGCGCCCGCAGGCGGCGATAGGCGGCACCGTCGCTCAGGTACACCCCCTGCGCTCGAGCAAAGGCGACCGCGTTCGGGCGGAAGGCGCCGCGGGAGATGAACCAGCGGCGGTGGATCGGCACCTCGGCTTGTTTCTCCAGGAACACGCGCACGTCCTGCTCGGAAGCGGCGCCCGCCTGCCAGCGCACCTCGACCGCCCAGCGCTCATCGCCCCGTGCCAGCGCGTCGAGTTGGGTCTGGCCGTCGGGACTCAGGTACGGCTCGACCGAGGCGAAGGCGGGCAGGCGGAGCGGATGGGCGACTCCCAGCAACTCCCCGGCCACCTCCTGGCCGGCGAGCAGCCGGATCGTCTCCCGCACGTCGGCCTCCATCGCGATCCCCAGCTCGTTCGAGATGCGCTGCAAGCGGTCGCGGAGTTGCTGCAGGATCACCTCTGTTGGAGCAGCGGCCAGGAACTCGGTGGACTCGATCCCCAGGCGCTGGAGGTTGATCCAGCGTACCAGGACTGGATCGATCACCGCGTAGACCTGCGCGCCCTGCTCGTCGACTCGCTCCACCAGCCCATGGCGCGTCAGCTCCAGGAGGTAGTTTCGCAGCGCGTTGGCTCCGTGGCTCGCGAAGGCGCCCTGCCGCAGCAGCGCGATCGTCTGCGGGCCGGCGGAGGCGAGGGCGTCGAGCAGCCCCCGGAGGACCGCGTGGTAGCGTGCCCGCTCCAGGGAGATCTCGACCAGGTACTCGCAGTGGAGCTGGATACTGCCGCCCGGCTGCGAGAGCTCGGCATAGAAAGCCGCATCGGCCAGGGCCGAGGTGAGTGGCCGCTGGCCGCCCCAGAGCTTGAGGCGGTCGCAGACGCACTGGACGTAGTAGGGGTGGTCGCCGGCCAGGTCGGCGACGCGGTGCTGCACGCCGAAGTCGGCCTCGGGAAGCAACCGCTGGACCAACTCGCGCGCATCCTCGCGGCTGACTGGCCCCAGGGGAGGCAACTGCCGGATCTGGCCGAAGATCGGGCTGTCGGCGTGCTCCAGGATCCAGCGCATGGACGAGACGTGGGAGCCGGCGAGCATGTAGCTGACCCGCCCCGAGGTCAGGACGGGGCGGAAGAGCGCCAGCGTGTGGCCCAGCTTGCGATGGCCGTCGAGCTGTCGGAGCGACTGGAACTCATCCAGGATGACCACGATCGGGCGGCCAATGAGCGCGGCGAGTCGCTCGG
>JACQUR010000092.1 GCA_016210245.1 Chloroflexota bacterium | reverse complement strand
TGATTTCGGGCTCGGCCTCCCACTGGAAGCCGAAAATCGGCCTCCACATGCAGGGCTTGCCCCACCGGCGCACCACCAAACCGAGTTCTTCAACAGAAACAGGATGCCTGCGCTCCCAGAAGCTCCTCAGGCGTCCTGAGAGGTCGTCATTGATATGAGTCCCCTCATGGATCAGCAGCGCCGCCAGAGACTCCTTCGCGCTCTCCTTCAGTTGCCCATCGATCAGCACGACGTTGGGCGTCGTAATCCTTCCCAACTCCTGGTGGTGCTCATGGCGATCTGGGTGCTCTCACCGTTCGTGGCCCTGCTGTTGGCCATCGTCGCTTCGAAGCGGCGGTCGGTGCTGGCCCGGGTGACGCTCTTCGGCGTGACGCTGGTGATGACGCTGAGCTCTCTGGCCATCTACGAGGCTGCTGCCCTGTGGCCCCGCAACTCGCAGGGCGCTTTCGTATTCATTGTTGTCCCCCCAGCGTCGTGGCTGCTTAGCGCCATCGTTGTCCCGATAGCCGCGTTCATCTCTGGCAGGCGGTCACGTCGAGCTGACGGCGTCTAACGCGACATCTGGCGCTTCACGACCGAGGACGCACGCCAGACGCTCAAGCGGCTATATCCCCATCCCTCTGCAACTAGCCCGCTCGGCCATCACGGCACGTATCCTGCACGGCACCCCGACGCGATGCACCCCATCAAGGTAAGGAGGTTGTCTGGATGCCGACTGCGTCAACGGAGCAGAACAAAGCCCTCGCCCGCCAACTGATCGAGATCTTCAACCAGCGCGACGTGGCCGCGCTCGGGCAGGTGCTGCCCACCGACTACGTCCACCACGACCCCGCCCTGCCGCTCCCGACGTCCGGTCTGGAGGGTTACCGGCAGGCCACCCAGGTGTTCTTCGACGCTTTCCGCGACGCCCACATGACCATCGAAGACCTGACCGGGGAAGAGGACAGGGTGGCGTTCCGCTGGACGTTCCGCGGCACCCACACCGGTCCGCTCATGGGTATCCCCCCGACCGGCAAGCAGGTGAGCATCTCGGCCATCCAGCTCAGCCGCGTGGCCGGCGGCAAGATTGTGGAAAGCTGGGTCAACTACGACGCCATGGGCCTGCTGCAGCAGCTTGGCGCCATCCCAGCCCCGGCCGGAGCGTAGGACCGGTCCAGGGTAATTCCGTTGGTGCTGGCTCCGCTCGCCCTTCGACAGGCTCACACCTGAACTGCCTCTCATGGTGAGCGGAGCCAGCACCAACCCCTCAAAGCGCTGCGCGGATGCGAGTCCACGAGAACCTCGTATACTGCACCTGTGCGGACGGGTGAGGCATGCACCTACCCGGGAGGAGAGGGATAGCGAGCCATGACGGTACGACTCACTGCTGCCATCACGCGCGAAGGCGCCTGGTACGTCGCCCGGTGCCTGGAGGTGGAGGTGACGAGTCAGGGTGAAAGCGTTGACGAAGCCCTCGCGAATCTTCGTGAGGCCCTTGAGCTCTACTTCGAGGACGAACCGCTGCCCGAACCAGGACCAGGGCCAATCATTGCGCCGATCGAGGTCGCGGTCCGCGCCCCATGAATTCGCCGCTGCCAGTCGTTTCAGGAGCGGAAGTAGTCCGCGCTCTTGAACGGGCTGGCTTCGAGCAGCGGAGCCAGCGGGGGAGCCACGTCAAGCTTCGTCACCCCGACGGAAGAAGCGCCATTGTGCCGTTGCACCGGGAGTTGGCTCCAGGAACCCTCCGCTCCATCCTGAAGCAGGCTGAACTGACCGCGCACGAGCTGCAGGACCTGCTGTGAAGGGCCCATCCCCGGACAATGCGACTACCGTCGCTCCAGGTGGGCGCCCAGGCTGGCCAGGGTGGTGACCATGTCCTCGTAGCCGCGATCCAGGTGGTAGGGTCGCTCGATGTTGGTGGTGCCCTCCGCGGCCAGGGCAGCCAGGACCAGGGCCGCGCCCGAGCGGATGTCCAGCGCCTGGATGGTCGTGCCCTTGAGCGGCGTGGGCCCGTGGACGCGGGCCATGGAGCCGTTGATGACCTCGATGTCGGCTCCCATCTTGCGCAGCTCGTTGGCGTACAGCAGGCGATTCTCGAACACGCGCTCGTGGATCTGGGAGGTGCCACTCGCCTGCGTCAGCAGCGCGCCGAAGGCGGCCTGGAGATCGGTCGGGAAGCCCGGATAGGCGATCGCCTGAATATCCACTGCCTGCAGTCGCCCGTTGGCGCGCGCCCGTACCCAGTCGCGGCCTTCCTCGACCTCGGCCCCAGCCTCGGCCAGCTTGTACGAGATGGCGTCCAGGTGCTCTGGGATGACCTCGCGCGTGGTCACCTCGCCCCCCGAGATCACGCCCGCGATCAGGAACGTGCCGGCCGCCAGGCGGTCGGGCATGATCTTGAAGTTGGCGCCGTAGAGCTGGTCGACGCCCTCGACCTCGATGACCGGGCTGCCCACGCCGGAGATCCTGGCTCCCATGCGGGTGAGGAACGCAGCCAGGTCGGCCACCTCGGGCTCGATGGAGGCGTGCTTGATGACGGTCTTGCCCTGGGCCAGACAGGCGGCCATCAGCTGGTTTTCCGTGCCGGTGTGGCTCGGATAGTCCAGGTACAGCTTGGCGCCGCGCAGCCGCTCGGCCTCGGCGGCGTAGTACCCATCCCCGTAGCTGATGCGCGCGCCCATCGCCTCGAAACCACGCACGTCGACGTTCACCGGACGGACGCCGATGGCGCACCCGCCGGGGTGCGGCGCCTCGACCCGGCCGATGCGCCCCAGCAGGGGGCCCATCACCAGGAAGGAGGCCCGCATTCGGGTGGCCAGCTCGGCCACGGAGCGGGTGCGTGAGAGGTGGGCCGCCCGGATGGCCACCTCGTGCCGACCGAGGAAGTTGACCTCCACGCCGAGCGCGCGCAGCACCTCGGCCATGGTGTGGATGTCCTCGATGTCGGGGACGTTGCTCAGCACACACCACTCGGGCGTCAGCATGCAAGCGGCCATGATCGGCAGCGCGGCGTTCTTGGCGCCCCCGATGTGTACGCTGCCGGAGAGCGGGTGTCCGCCCTCGACGACGAGCCGGCTGCCGGGCACCTCGCGTAAGAGGACCTGTGTGCTGGGCGAAACGCTCATAGTGGGGCCTGTCGCCTCCTTCGCCGGGCTACCTGGAGCCGAGCGAGCGAGAGTCGCAGCGCGGTGCGGGCGGCTTCCACCTGGGCCGGGACGCCAGCGCGGGTCGCCTCTGCCAGCGCGGCCTCGGCCCGCTGGCGGGCCTCCTCGGCGCGAGCCTCATCGATCTCCTCCTCGCGCTCGGCCACATCAGCCAGCACGCGAACGCGGTCGGCGATGACCTGAAAGAAGCCCCCGCACACCGCCATGGCCGTCTCGCTCCCGCCCTTCTTGATCCGAATCACGCCGGGCCGGAGGGTTGTGAGCAGGGGCGCGTGGCGCGGGAGGATGCCAACGGTGCCCTCCGCGCCCGGGGCGACCACCATGTCCACGTCTTGCTCCGCCAGCACCTGCCGCTCGGCGGTCACGATCTCGACGCTCAGCTTTGCCATCACGCCTCCTGTCTACCTGCGCCCGCTGCGGCCGGAGCTACGGGAAGCGGCGGCAGTGTCAGTGTATGCACGTCTCGTTCCCGCGGGCACCTCGGCCGCCCTCACCCCCGCCCTCTCCCAGGGGGAGAGGGAGACTCCCTCTCCCTCTGGGAGAGGGCGGGGGTGAGGGCCGGCTCTCCGCACGACCCTACTTCAGCATGGTCTTCAGCTTGTCGGCCACTGCGGGTGGTGTGTCCAGCACCTGCTTGACCCTGGCCTCGACCTCCGGCCCCGCGCTGTAGGTCACCTCCAGCTTCGCCTTCTCGATCTCGGCCTGGAAGTCCTTGTCGGCCGCCACCTGAGCGAACGCCTGCCGCAGGGCCTGCACCCGCTCCTTCGGCACCTCGGGCGCCACAGCGTAGGGCTTGGACATCTCGGACGGGGCGTTCACGGCGACCAGCAACTGGCGCGCCTCGGGCGTCTTGGCCAGCGTCTCGGCGGCCGGCACCCCTTTCAGCCAGGGATGGTCCGGGGTCTTGCCGCCCATGATAATCAGCACCCTGGCGGAAGGCGGCGACTGCTCGAACCAGGCCCGCGCGGTCGTGCGCATGGACTCCCAGGTGAAGCAGATGCCGTCGACCTCCTTGTTCTCCACCGCCAGGCGCTGCTTGGAGGTGCCGGTGTAGCCGGCCACGAGCTTGATGTTGGCCCCCAGCGCCCCCTTCAGGACCGACGGCACGTCGTGGGTGGTGGTGCCGGGCGCTTCGGCGCCCACGATCCACTGCTTGCCGGCAATGACCTCGTCGATGCTGTTGATGCCGGCATCGACGCGGGTGGCGCAGGCGCTGGGGCTGTTCACCATGCTGGCCAGCCACTGGAACTTGCTCGCGTCGTACTCGATGCCCTGCTGGCCCAGCGCCTGGAGCAGCACCAGGTTCTCGTTGAAACTGCCGATGGCCGTCCCGTCCTTCGGTTCCGACTTGAAGACCGCGTTCGCCGCCAGCATGCTGCCGGCCCCCTCCCGGTTCTCGGCGATCACGTTCGGGTTGCCCGGCACGTACTTGGGCAGGACCTTAGCAATCACCCGCGAGATGGTATCGAAGCCGCCGCCGGGCGCGAAGCCGATGATGATGCGGATGGTCTTGCCCTTGTAGAAGTCGGCCACCGCCTTCTCGTCGAACGCGCCCGGCTTGGCCGCGGGCGCCGCCGTGGCGGCGGGTTTAGCCGGCGCGGGCGTGGCCGCAGGCTTCGCCTCCTGCTTGGCTGGAGCGGCCGTTGGCGCCGGCTTCGCGGGCGCCGCGGTCGGGCTGGGCGGCGCAGCCGGCGCGCACGCGACGGCGAGCACCGCCACCGCGCCGAGGACGGACAAGACGACGTTCCTGCCAGGCATGGTCCCCCTCCTCTCACCTGGTGCTGAGTGCTGAGTGCTGAGTGCTGAGTGCTGAGTGCAGCTTAACACCCCCTCTCTCTTTAGGAGAGGGTCGGGGTGACGGGTTCGGGGTGGCGAGTTCTGAGTGCTGAGTGCGCTGGGTGCTGAAAGCTGAGATGCTATGACCATCTGGCGCTATTTCTCCACCGGCTGGCTACGGGCGGCTTCCCTCTGGCCGGTAGTATTGTTGCTCTACCTGATGGATACAGGCTTCGCCGCGCTGCTCGCCGCGCCGCCGGCCAGCCAGCTCGCGGCCATCTTCGGCCGCTCCGCCTTGGCG
>JACQUR010000091.1 GCA_016210245.1 Chloroflexota bacterium | reverse complement strand
ACAGTCGACAGTCGACAGTTGACAGTCCGGGGTCTGCCGGTGCTTCTCTCGACTGTCGACTGTCGACTGTCGACTGTCGACTCGGTTTAGCTGCTGAGCCGGACCACGGTCGCGCCATCGCCGCCCTCGCGGGCCTCGGCGAAGGCGAAGTCCTCCACCAGGGGGTGGGTGGCCAGCAGCTCCTGGACGGCCTGGCGGACGGCGCCGGTGCCGCGGCCATGGACGACGCGCACGCTGCGCAGGCCGGCCATGTAGGCGTCGTGCAGGTAGGCATCCAGTTCGTAGGCGGCCTCGTCGCGGCGCTTGCCGCGCAGGTCGAGCTGGAGCGGGGCCGCGCGCTCGAAGGTGGCGGCCAGCAGCCGCTCGGGCGCGCCCGCCTCGGCGCGACGCTGGGCGCGATTGGCCAGCGTGGCTGCGGCCAGGCGCTCCAGCGGCAGGCGCACGCGGCGGCCAGACACCTCCAGCTCGACGTGGCTGGACCCCAGGGCGAGCACCGTCCCGACCACGCCCAGGCTGGGCACCAGCACCTCGACCCCCACCGCCAGGGGCCCGGCCGGCTCCGCCGCCTCGGGCAGCTCCACCGAGACGGGCTCGGGCGGCGCTGGGAGCGGCTGGAGTTGCTCGACCTCCCGCACCACCTCCTCCACCTGCTGCCGGGTGACCTGCTCCGCCGCCAGGCGCTCGCGCAGGCGCCGCGCCTCGCGCCGCAGCGCGGACAGCAGCGCCTCCGACTCCTCCCGCGCCCGCCGCCAGGCCTCCCGCCGCTGCCGCTCCGTCTCGGCCAGCGCCTCCCGCAGCCGCCGCCGCAGCCGGTCTTGCTCCTCCGCCAGGGCGGCAGCCCGCGCTCGCTCGGCCACGGCCACCTCCCGCTCGCGCCGCACCTCGGCCAGCAGCCCCTCCAGCTCGCCGTGCTCGGGGTTGACCAGACGCTGAGCGGCGCCGAGCACCTCGGCCGGCATACCCAGGTGCGCGGCGATGGCCAGGGCGTTGCTCCGACCGGGCAGGCCGACGCTCAGCCGGTAGGTGGGGGCCAGGGTCTCGAGGTCGAACTCCACCGAGGCGTTCTCCACCCGGGGCGAGGCCGCGGCGAAGGCCTTGAGTTCCGAGTAGTGGGTGGTGGCCACGCAGTAGGTGCCTCGCGCCAGCAGGTACTCGACGATGGCCCGGGCCAGGGCGGCGCCCTCCAGCGGGTCAGTGCCCGCCCCTAACTCGTCCAGCAGCACCAGGCTGCGCGGCCCGGCGTGGCGCAGCATGTCGACCACCCGGGTGATGTGGGACGAGAAGGTGCTGAGGCTCTGCTCGATCGACTGCTCGTCGCCCACGTCGGCCCGGATCGACTCGAACACGGCCAGGCGCGAGCCCGGGGCGGCCGGGAGCTGCAGCCCTGCCTGGGCCATCAACGCCAGCAGCCCGACTGTCTTGAGCGCCACCGTCTTGCCGCCGGTGTTGGGGCCGGTGATCAGGACGACGTCGTAGTCGGCGCCCAGCTCGAGGCTGATGGGCACCACGTGCCCGCCCAGCAACGGGTGGCGCGCGTCCACCAGGCGCACTACCGGCTCGCCAGGCCGCCGGCGATCGAAGGGCACGATCTCGGGCCGAGTGGCGGCCATGGCCTCCGCGAGGCGGGCCTGGGCCAGCAGCAAATCGAGCTCGCCCAGCGTGTCCACGCTGCGGGCCAGGGCCTCGGCCTGCTGGCCCACGGCCGCCGAGAGGGCCTGCAGGATGCGCTCCACCTCGTGCTGCGCCGCGAGCTCGAGCTGGCGACAGCGGTTGCCCAGCTCCACCAGCGCCAGCGGCTCCATGAACAGCGTGGCGCCGCTGGCCGACTGGTCGTGGACGAGGCCCTTGAACTGGGTCTTGTACTCGGCCTTGACCGGCACCACGTAGCGCCCGTTGCGCTGGGTGATGATCGGCTCCTGCAGGCACTGGCGCTGGCCGGACGAGGTGATGAGCTCGCGCAGGCGGGCCATCAGCCGCTCCTGGGCGGCGCGCAGCTCGGCCCGCAGGCGGCGCAGCTCCGAGCTGGCCGCGTCCAGCACCTCGCCCCCGTCGTCGATGGCCGCGGCGATGGCGGCCTCCAGGTCGCTGTGGTCCGAGAGTCCGAAGCGCAGCTCGGCCAGGGTAGGGAGCTGCCGGGCCAGCTTGTCGAGCGTGGCCTGCCAGCGGGCGGCCACGTGCGCCGTGGCCTGCACCTCCAACAGCTCGCTGGGCAGCAGCACCGCGCCCAGGCTGGCGCGTCGGGCCAGCGGCGTCACGTCGCGCGCGCCGCCCAGCCCGTCGTTGGGCCGCAGCTCCCGCAGCAGGGCCGCCTCAGCCGTAAGCTGCTGCCGCCGCTCCACCTCGTCCGCCTCGGCAGACGGGACCAGGTCGAGCGCCCGCGCGTGCCCGGCCGAGAAAGAGGTGTGGTGGGCCAGCAGCCCGCGCACCTTATCGAATTCGAGGACCGTCAGATCGTGAGCCAGCATGGGCATCAGCATGAGGGTACGGCTTGCCACCCAGCCGCGGCAAGGGCCGGCCGGGAGCCTTGATCCGTCGATTCAACTCTTCGGGTGGACTCACGGAAAGCATTGGCGGGACGCCTCAAAGCGGTAAGGAGGCGACGACGCGAGTAGATTGCGGATGCGCCGCCCCTCCCTCCCCTGACTCCTGCACGGAAAGCGCCCGGCCCGTCGACTGCGGTAGCCGAGGCTGCGCCATTGCGACGGTGGCGCGCCCGCCGCCAGGATGGTATTCTAGGAGCGGTTATTCTAGGTTCATAGAATAACTGATCCTAGAATACCACCCTGGCGGCGATGGGAGGCAAAGGTGGCTTTCGTCAATCGTTTGGTCGAACTCGCCCTGATCGAGCAACTCGCCCAGGCAGCCATCGCCGGGCGACCGGAGCGCCATCTCGCGTTCGTCGGTGTGCGTCGTATTGGGAAGAGCCGCATCGTGGAGCGCTACCGAGATCAGGCGCCGCCGCTGGCGGTGGCGCACGTCGGCATCGATTCCGCGGCGGCCACGATTCCGCAGTTCCTACGCGAGATGGTCCGCGCCACAGTGAACGGCGTGGCGCGACGGAATGGCGGCGCGCCCCTGGACAAGACCGCGGCCGACCCGGCGGTGCTCGCCCTCGCCCTGCGGCTCAACCCACAACTCGGCGAGCACGTCGCGCGTGCCCAGACGGCGACAGCGGTGCGCCGCCCGGATAATCACGCGCTGTTCGTGATGGCACTGACGTTCCCGCAAACCATCGCCGCGGCGCTGGAGCAGCCGTTTCTGGTCCTCGCCGACGAGTTCCAGCACATCGTCGCGCTCGCCACGTACGCCCCGTTCGGCGGCGGCTCACGCCGTCGGACGGAGGAAGCCCAGGAGCACCTCCTGGGCACCATCCGCGCGCACATCGAGCGCCCGTTGCACGTTGGCTGGGTTGCCACCGGATCCAGCGTGCGCCTCCTCCAGCACATTCTCGGGCATGGTCCCCTGATGGGACGCTTCGACGTCAAAGCCGTCGGCCCGTTCGACGCGGCCGACACCCAGCGTCTCGCCGAGTTGGTTTGGGAGGAAGAGCGTGTGGTCGCCTCCCCGCGCGCGGTCGATCGCGTCGAGCGGCTGACCCGGGGCCACCCATTCAACGCCGACGTGACGTGCCGTGAGGCGGCGCACACTGCCAGGCGGCTGGAGCAGACCGTATCGCCAGCGATGGTCGACGCCGCGTTTGTGGCCGCCGTGTTCCAGCCGCAGGGCCAGATCAACATCGCCTGCAAGGAGATGTACGACAGCCTCGCCAGCCGCGCGCCGGGTTTGCGGGGCTTCGTCGACGCGCTAGCCGTACTCGACGAGCCCGCACGCCTCTCGGACATCGGGGACCGCCTGGGGATCACCGGCATGGCCTCCCTGTACAACTACGCACACGACCTGGCCTGGATGGGGATCGTCGAGGATGTCGAACCCGGCAGATACCGCTTCACTGACCCGATCTTCCGCTACTGGGTCGCGCGGGCCAACGATCCGGAAGCCCGGCAGCCGGCCGCGTTCGCCCCGGACGCCGTGCGCCGCCTCGCCCGGACGTTCGAGGAAGCGTACAGTCGTGAGCGCTCAATGCACGGCCACCTGAGCGAGGGCTTCCTGCGTGACCTGTGTCGTTCGTTCAAGGGGCAGCGGCTCGACGGCGCGCGGTTTGGCCGCCCCGGCGTCTTCACGCGCGTGCCCGTGGTGGACGACGTCACCACGGTGGAGGCGACCGATCCGACCGGCGCAACACTGGGTAAGACCGAGCCCACCCGCGTGCAACTCGATCTCTGCTTTGGCACGGACGAGCTGTGGCTGGGCGAGGTCAAGCGCACGACCGACCGGGCGACCGCGGGCGACATCGCTACCCTGGTCCGCAAGGCTGCCTTCCTGAGGAAGGCGCTGAGCCTACCACCAGGACCGGCATGGTTCATCTCGTACTACGGCTTCGAGCAGGCCGCCGTCCAGGTCGCCCGTACGAACGACATGTACACGTCGACTATGCAGGACTTGCAGGCCATCCGCGATGCCATCGCTCGAAGGCAGCAGCGGGCCTGACGAGAGGGCGCGTGCGTCCGCTTGCCGGTCGTCCACGCGAGAGTGAGGTCACACCGACGCCGCGGCCCGCGCGAACGTAGGCAGGCGGGGGATCTGCTTGGCGCACCGTTCCAGCACCTCTAGCCGGGGGTCCACCGTAGCGCCTGCTCACACACACTTTCGGGCAGAATCCGGGTGGGGGCGGGGCGAGGACGCCCTGCCTAGCACGAGGGTGGATAGGTGGGGCGTCCTCGCCCCGCCCCCTGGCTCAGCGAATCTGAAACCCGCTCCGCCCGGGCCGTGCAGCGGGCCGCGCAGCGCGCCCCGGCCCAATACGGCCATTATAATGGCCATTCCGCTTGCAGATGCCTACCGGTGGCGCTATGATCATTACAATGGCCACATTCGATTCAACTCTTCGGGTGGACTCACGGAAAGCCTTGGCGGGACGCCTCAAAGCGGTGCGGAAGCAACGGCGCCTCGGCCAGATCGAGCTCTCCGCCGCCGCCGGGGTAGCGCGCGGATCGGTCCGGCATGCCGAATCTGGGGATGCCCCGGTGACCATCGACACGCTGCTCCGAATAGCGGACGCGCTGGCGCTGGACCTGTATCTGGTGCCGCGCCAACAGGAAAACCCAAGCGCAGCGTTGCTGGAGCCGCAGCTTTCCACGGAGCCGCCAGCGTGACCCAGCAGTTGCGCATCCTGTTCCAGGACTACCCCATCGGCTGGCTTGAACAGGATGATCGCAAGGGCTTGTCGCTGCGCTATGACGAGACTCTACTCGCATCGTTCGCCGGTGCCCCGGTCCTCAGCATCGCTCTGCCTGTGCGCGAGGAGCCCTACCGCGGCGATGGGCTTCTGGCCTTCCTCAACGGCCTGCTCCCCGAGGAGACTATTCGCGAGCGTCTCTGCCGCCAGTTTCGCCTCGACCTTGGGGACGCATTCGGGCTGCTGCGCGCGATTGGCGGTGATTGTGCCGGCGCGATCAGCTTCGTAGAGCCCAAGGATCTTGCGGCGTGGCTGGACAACCAGGGTATCGACTGGTTGGACGACGACGCGCTCTACGACTTGATCGATGAGCTGCCCCTGCGACCACTCGCCGAGAACCCAGGGGGTGGCATACGCATTAGCCTGGCTGGAGCCCAGAACAAGCTCGCCGTGGTTGTTGGTGACGATGGCCGCATCGGTCTGCCCAAAGGACGGACGCCGAGCACCCATATCATCAAGCCGCCCTCAACCGTCACCACGGGCAGTGGCCGTCCAGCATTTCCATGGTTGATGCAGAACGAAGCATTCTGTCTTCGCCTCGCGCAGCATGCCGGGTTTGACACCGCCGAGTGCTCCATCCGCCGTGTGAAGGAACTCGATCTGCTCCTGGTGCGACGCTATGACCGGACGGCTACGGCGGATGGTAGGCGCGTGCGCCTCCATCAGGAGGACCTCTGCCAGGCGCTCGGGGTTGGACCAACCAGCAAATACGAACATGACGGTGGCCCTGGCCTCGCTGACGGTGTCCGCATCCTCCGTCGTGTTTCCATCGAGGGCAGTGACCCGCTGCAGCTTCTGGAGCGAGCCGCCTTCCATCTGCTCATCGGCAACAACGACGCGCACGGGAAGAACATTGCGCTACTCCACACGCCCGTCGGGATTCGTCTCGCGCCACTCTATGACGTGGTCTCCACCGTGGTCTACAACCGGCTCAGCCGTAATCTGGCCATGGCAATCGGCGGACACTGGCAGTGGGATCAGGTCACCGCACGGCATTGGTGGCAGCAAATGGAAGCATGCCAGCTCAGTACCGTGGCCGCGCTTCGCCGACTCGCGGCTGTCGCCGATCGGGTCCTTGCTGCTTGGGAGACGACCTGGGCCGAGGCGCAAGAGAACGGCTTTACTTTCCCACTGCTCCCGCGCGTGAAGGAGTGCATGGACCGCCAGGCCCCCAGCCTGCGAGCACTCCCGACCTTCGTGCCACGTGGAAGAAGGCGACGACGCGAGTAGAGTAGGCCCACCGCCGTTGACAGCGGGCTTGCCGCTGGCTACGCTGTCTACTGCCAACCTCGTGCTCTGGAGGCGGCCATGCGCCAGGTCCGAATCCCTACAGTGTTCATGCGCGGCGGGACCAGCAGGGCGCTCTTCTTTCGCCCGCAGGACCTGCCGTCCGATCCTGCCCTGCGCGACCGGGTGATCCTGGCCGTGTATGGCAGCCCCGACCCCTACCGTCGCCAGCTCGACGGCATCGGCGGGGCCACCTCCTCGACCAGCAAGGTCGCGGTGGTGGGCCCCGCGCAGCGGCCCGACGCCGACGTGGACTACGAGTTCGGCCAGGTGGGCATCGACGCCGCGATCATCGACCGCGGCGGCAACTGCGGCAACATCTCGGCCGCGGTGGGCCCGTACGCCATCGAGGAGGGGCTGGTGGCGGCGCAGGAGCCGATCACCCGGGTCCGCGTCTTCAACACCAACACCCAGAAGATCATCGTTGCCCATGTACACGTCGCGGATGGGACCTTCCAGCCGGAGGGCGAGTACGCCATCAAGGGCGTGCCGGGCACGGGCTCCAAGATCGTGCTCGACTACCTGGACCCCGGCGGCAGCGTGACCGGGCGTCTGTTCCCCACCGGACACGCGCGCGACCTGTTCCAGGTGCCCGGCCTGGGGGAGGTGGAGGCCACCCTGGTGGACGCGAGCAACCCCCTGGTGATCTGCCGCATGGAGGCGCTGGGGCTGGAGGGGCTGGAGGCGCCGGCCGAGATCGACGCCAACAAGGCGTTGCTGGCCAGCCTGGAGCACCTGCGCGGGCAGGCCGCGGTCGCCTGCGGCCTGGCCGCGAGCCCGGAGGAGGCGCTTCGCCGCACCCCGGCCATCCCCCGCGTCGCCTTCGTGCGTGCGCCACGGGCTTACACCAGCACCGAGGGGCAACTGCTGGACGAGGGGCAGAGGGTCGTGCTGGCGCGCATGACCTCGATGGGCCGCGTCCACAGCTCCTACGCGGCCACCGGCGCCATCGCTACCGCGGTGGCCGCCTTCGTGCCTGGAACGGTGGCCTACGAGGTGGCGCGTCCGTCGATTCGCCAGGGCGGCGAGGCGGGCCGGGAGCGCGGCTGGGTGCGGCTGGGCCATCCGGCCGGAGTGATGGAGCTGGGCGTGGAGGTGGAGCAGGTGGACGGACAGTGGCGCGCGGCCAGCGTGTCGACCGCGCGCACGGCGCGGCGGCTCATGGAGGGCTGGGTCTATGCCCCGGCCAGCATCTTTCAAGCGGCGAGCGCCGGCCTGGCGGGGGTAGGGGCGTGAGCATGTCGGATCCTCGTCGCCTGCGCCTGCGTGACCTGCTGGAGCGCCCGGGTCTGCTCATCGCCCCGGGCGCCTACGATGGCCTGTCCGCCCGACTGATCGAGCAAGCCGGCTTCGAGGTGGTCTACATGACCGGCTCCGGGGCGGCCAACAGCCTGCTCGGCCAGCCGGACCTGGGCCTGACCACCATGACCGAGATGGTCTACCAGGCGGCGCGCCTGTGCGCCGCCACCACCCTGCCCGTGGTGGCCGACGCCGACACTGGCTACGGCGGGTTGCTCAACGTGCGCCGTACCATCCAGGAGTACGAGCGCGCGGGGGTGGCCGCCCTCCACCTGGAGGACCAGCTCTTCCCCAAGCGCTGCGGCCACTTCGAGGGCAAGTCGATCATCCCGATGGACGAGATGGTGGCCAAGATCCGGGCCGCGGTCGACGCGCGCACCGACCCCAACCTGGCCATCATCGCCCGCACCGACGCGCGTGCCATAGCTGGCCTGGAGGCGGCGCTGGAGCGCGCCCATGCCTACCAGGAGGCGGGTGCGGATATGCTGTTCGTGGAGGCGCCGCAGACGGTGGACGAGATGCGGATGATCGGGCGTTCGTTCCGCGTGCCCCTGGTGGCCAACATGGTCGAAGGCGGGCGCACCCCACTGCTGCCAGCCACCGAGCTGGAGGCGCTCGGCTTCAAGCTGGTGCTCCACGCCAGCGCGCTCCTGCGCGCGGCCACGAAGGCGGTGCAGGACATGCTCCAGTACCTCCGTGCCACCGGCAGCACCCTGGGCGCCGACGAGCGCATGATCAGCTTCCAGGAGCGCAACCGCATCACCGACCTGGCCGGCCTGCAGGCGTGGGAACGACGAATAATGATGAATGATGATCCTTCGACAGGCTCAGGATGAGCGGGGCACGGGTCCGCTCATCCTGAGCCTGTCGAAGGATCATCATTCATCATTCGCAGCACCTGCTTGCGCAGCAGGCCGACGCCCGCCTGGCGTGAGGCCTCGCTTCCGTCGGGTAGGATCTCCCAGAGGCGCAGCGGGGGGCCGAAGATCACGCGGATCGGGTGGCGGCGGGGCAGCCGGGCCCCTTTGGGCAGCACCCGGTCGCTGCCAGTCACCACCGCGGGCACGATGGGCACCCGCTGCTTCAAGGCCAGGTTGACCGTTCCGGGGTGGAACTCCTGGAGCTGGCCGGTGAGGCTGCGCGTGCCCTCCGGAAAGATGGCCAGCACCTCGCCCGCCCGGAGCACCTGGAGCGCGGCCCGCGCGGAGCCGATGTCGGCCGCGTCGCGGTCGATGGGGATCGCGCCCCACTGGCGAAGGAGGTAGCCGAAGATGGGCACGCGAAACAGCTCGTGCTTGGCGAGAAACTGCGGCCAGCGCGGGCAGGCGCAGCCCAGGGCGAAGGGGTCCAGACCGCTGACGTGGTTGCTGGCCACGATGGCCGGCCCGCTGGCGGGCACGTGCTCGGTGCCCTGCACGCGCATCGGGCCGAGGATCCCGAACACCCAGCCCCAGAACACGCGGCCGGCGAGGTACCACAGCCGGTTGGGCTGCCACAGACGCTTGCTTGCCTGCACTCGTGCCTTCTGCCGTGCTCCCATCGCCCCCTCCACCGTGCGAGCGATGAGCGATGAGCGATGAGGGCTGAGTAGGACCCTCCACTCAGTCCTCATCGCTCATCGCTCATCGCTCGACGAAGCTCACCGCATAGGTATACACCACCGCCAGCACCGGCAGCAGGCTATCCATGCGGTCCAGGTAGCCGCCGTGGCCGGCCAGCAGGTTGCTGGCGTCCTTGACGCCGGTGAAGCGCTTGACGGCCGACTCCAACAGGTCGCCGACCACCGCGGCCACGCCGGTGGCCAGGCCCAGCGGGACCACGTGGGGCCACGGGATGGGCAGGAAGATCGCCGTCAGTCCCGCGGCCACGATGGCCAGCGCGAGCCCCCCGCCCACTCCCTCCCAGGTCTTGCGCGGGCTGATGGCGGGCGCCAGGGCATGGCGCCCGAAGCGCCGCCCCACCACGTAGCCGCCCGTGTCGGCGCCCCAGGCGCTGAGCAGCGCCAGGACGCCCCAGCCATCGCCCTGAGGGAGCGTGGCGATCAGGAGCGGGTAGCGCACCAGGAAACCGAGGTAGCTCCCCCCCAGGACGGCCAGGCCCAGGTTGCGCGCCCACTCCAGGAGGGTGCCCCGTCCCACGCCGCTCTGGAGCGGCCCGATCAACCGCTCCGCGCCGCTCCAGAGCACTCCGATCGCCAGCGCGCCTGCCAGCCACGGCCACAGGCTCTGGTCCGCCAGGGTGGACCCCACGTACGCCAACCCGACCAGCACGGTGGCAGGGAGGGGTACCGCCATCGTGCGATGGTGGAACATCCACGCGAACTCAACGCAGGCGATGACCGTGGAGGCGACGACCACGACGAGCAGCAGCGGCCCGCGCACGATCACGGACGCCAGCAGCAGCGGGATGAAGATCACGGCGACGACGATGCGGCTGAGCAGCATTTCCAGTACACTAACGTCGATAGAGCCCGCAAGGCGCGGTCCGCCGGAATCGTAGCAGCGGGTGCCAGCGCCAGCAATAGATTTCGCTGGAGGGTGTTATGCACTGGCCGGCTATCTTCGAGGCCCTCGCGGTGGGGTATCTTCTGGGCAGCATCCCCCCGGGGTTGGTGCTGGGTAAGGTGCTGCGCGGCATCGACATCCGCAACTACGGCAGTGGCAAGATCGGGGCGACCAACGTCCAGCGCACCCTGGGCTGGGGGCCCGCCATCCTGACCCTGCTGCTGGACGTGAGCAAAGGCGCCGCGGCGGTCGTGGTGGCCCGGGCCCTGGCTGCTCCGCTCTCGCCCCCGTTCTCGGACCTGGCCGTCTCGCTCGGCGCGGTGGCGGTGGTTATCGGCCACAACTGGTCCGTCTTCCTGGGCTGGCGCGGCGGCCGGGGGATTGCGCCGGCCATCGGGGCCGCGTCGGTGATCGCGCCCTGGGCCGGGCTGCCCGCCGTTCTGGTCGGCGCCGTCCTGGTCCGGCTCTCGGACATGGTCTCGCTCGGCTCGGTAGGCGGCACCCTGGCCGGGCTGCTGATCTTCGCCTTCGGGGCGCTCATCGGCTGGCTGCCCAGCACCTACCTCGCCTTCGCCGCCCCCGCGACGGCCGTGCTCGTCGCCAGCCACCACGACAACCTGGCCCGCATCCTCCAGGGCCGCGAGCGGCGCCTGGGGCTGCGGAGATGATGAATGGTGCATGCTGAATGATGAATTGGAATTCGTCATTCAGCATGCACCATTCATCATCTCCGGCTCCGCTGCGCCAGCGGCTCCCAGACCTCGCCCACGAAGGGGCGAGTTGCCTCGGCCATGGCCCCGAAGGCCTGCAGGATCGCCTCGGGCGCCTCGCGCGCGGCGCCCGGGCCGCTGACGAAGCGGCGCTCCAGGTAGCCCCAGGCCAGACACCGTTCCTCCCCGGGGCGGAAGAAGGCAAAGGCCAGCGTGAAGCCGCGCGGGCTCAGGTCCTTGATGCCCAGGTGGACGTCGACCGCCTCTTCCACGGAGATCGGCCCCAGGTAGCGGCAGAAGGAGGCGACGATGGGCAGGCGTAGGTCGTGCTGGGGCAGCAAGTCGCGATAGTAGATCCCGTACTGGTGGAACAGGCTCTCGGAGGCCTGCTGGACGATGAAGTAGTAGCGCCCGAAGAAGAGCACCCGGGCGTAGTCGACGTCTGAGAAGCTGACCTGGTACCGGTAGCTCATCACCCTGCCTCCGTCTCTCGTTCCTGGAGCGCGCGCCGCACCTGCTTCACCGCGTTCACCCTCGGCAGCCGCCGCCCCATCGCCGTGCCTCACCTCGGTCCCGTCCTGCGCAGGGGCGGACCTGCGTGTCCGCCCAGTCTGGTTGTCCGCCCAGGCGCGCAGCCCGCACGGGCGCCAGCTTACCGGCCTGGGCCTCCGTCTGGCAACACCGGCAGATCTTGGCATGGGCGTCCATCGCGGTGTAAGCTGTGTTGCCAGGGCAGGAGCGAGTGCAGCTCCAGCAGGAGCAATCTGCTGAGCGGGGAGGCGCCAGGGTGATGGATCGATCGCACGACGCGCGCAGTGCGGCCCAGCGAGCGCGTTTGCAGGCGCTGGCGGAGAGGTTGAGCGACGAGGCGCTCGCCCGTTCGATCGGCGGGGGGTGGACCGCCTCGGCGCTGCTGGCGCACGTGGCCTATTGGGACCGCATGGTGCTGGCGAGATTGCGGCGCTTCGAGCGGCGCGAGGAAACGGCTTTCGCTTCGCTCGATGCCGACCTGATCAACGAGGCGGCGCTGCCCCAGTGGCTGGCCCTGCCGGGCCGCGAGGCGGCGCGGCAGGCGATCGAGGCCGCTGAGGCCGTAGACCGCAAGATCCTGGAACTCAGCTCCGAGCAGGTGGACGTGCTGCTCCGAAGCGGCCGCCAGCGGTTGGTGGACCGCTCCGAGCACCGGCGCGCGCACCTCGACGAGCTCGAGCGGGCGCTGGCCGGCTGAGCGCCGCCAGCGCTCCCAACCTCGTTGGCTGAGTTGAAGCCAGCTCTCGGCGGCTGGTAGAATGAGAACGTCCGGATCACGGCGGGGTAGCTCAATGGTAGAGCAGCGGACTCATAAGCCGTAGGTTGGGAGTTCGAGCCTCCCCCCCGCCACCCACACCCCCCCTGCCCGCTGT
>JACQUR010000090.1 GCA_016210245.1 Chloroflexota bacterium | reverse complement strand
GTGGTGACCAGGGGGCTGGAGGAGAGCTGCTGGCCGGCCCCCTGGCCACCACGCCTTGCCGCCCTCGGGGCGGCGGGGCGACCGGGCCGTCGCCCCCTACGGCTCAGCGACCGCCGGCACAGAAACTGGTCACACCCGTAGCCTCCAGTTCTGCGAGCACCTGCGTTAATTCCAGCGGCTTTCGTATCGGGTGCGCCCGCAGGAAGGCCTCGGCCGTCAGGGGACAGCGCCGAATGCTCCCTCTCCCCGCATCTCCGTGGGGCGCAGCTCCAGCGTATAGCCCGCAGGCTCGAGCGTCTGCGGGGCCAGGGCGCTCACAGCGACCACGGCTCGGGTCACGTCGCTCCCGAGGCCCGGGATCCGGGCTACGCCGGAGCGCGTCTCGTCGAGCGGCAGATCGACCACCTCCACGCGCGGGCCTCGGAACAGCAGCAGCCGGACCGAGTAGTCCTGGCTGAGCAGGTTGTCTGAACGGATGAAGCCCTCGCTCTGCCAGCCGGCGTCGGCCTCGGCATCGTCCAGGAACTCCAGCTCCGGGAGCTCCACGTCATCCACCAGGAACCCGCGCGCGTTGTAGGCCTGGTCGGTCACGTACTCGAAGCGGAGGAGGACCTCCCGGCCGGCAACCGGGCTGAGGTCGACCTCCTCGTCGATCCAGGCCGGCTGGCTCCCGCCCCCGCTGTTCCCGCTGAAACCGCAGCCCAGGTTGTTGCCCGTAGGATCGTCCGTGCGCGCCTCGCGCACACACAGGCTGCGCCACGTCTGGCCGCCGTCGGTCGAGGCCAGGACGTAGCCATAGTCGTAGTCGCCCTCCGTCTCGTACCAGAGCCGAAAACGAAGTTGGGCCTGGGCCAGCCCGCGCAGGTCGAAGCTGCGCGTGAGGCGGCTGTCCAGGTTGTCGCCCCGGTTGCTCCACCACACCTGGGCGCCGCTGGGCGGCTGGACATCGACCAGCGGCACCCGGGTGTTGCCCTGGAAGACCACGTCGGCGTCCTGGCCATCGCCCACCAGCTCCAGGTAGTTGGCGCCGTACTGGTGGATCCGGCCGCGGTAGGTGCTCCCCAGCCCCACCGTGCCCGTGGGTCGTGCATGCATGTCCAGGCTGCGATAGCCGAAGCGGCCGCCGGAGGGGAACCATTCGTCCAGGAAGTTGGCCACCACCCAGTCCTTGAAGACCTCGTCGAAGCTGGTCCCCAGGCCGCGCGCGGCCAGGAACCGATCGAAGGTCTCCGCCCCCCGGGCGCGCGTGGCCAGCAGGTCGTGCAGGTCTTCGGGCGCCAGGAAGCGTTCGAGGAAGTAGCGCATGAACAGGAACGCCGCCTGGTAATGGGCGGCGCTGCGGCCGGGCTCCTCGGACCAGGCGGTGAGCTGGGTGTCGGGCTGGCGTTCGAAGCTCTCCAGGTTGGTGGGCTGGTAACCGACGAGGCTGACCGCCAGTTCCGCGCTGCCTTCGTCCACCCAGGTCTCCTGCTCCGGGTTGGAATGCCAGTGGATCAGGTGCTGCAGCTCGTGGGCGAGCGTGGCAGCGAACGCGGGCGTATCGGGCGGCTGGCCGCGGGCGTCGAGATACAGCATCTCCCGCTCGTTGCTGCGCGGCTGGACCGCGCGGGGATACTCATCCACCGACGAGTAGAAGCCGGGCAGGCCCTGCAGGTCGACCAGCAGAATGGTGAGGCGCGGGTCGCCGTCCACGCCCGGCAGCCACTCGGGTCCGAAGGAGCGCCGCACCAGGGGATAGATGCGCTGATCGAAGGTCGCGCCCGCCTTGCTGAGGCCGGCCGCGTCGACCGGCACGCCCTGCTCCACGTACCAGTAGGCGTAGTCGCCAACCAGCCGCAGCTCAGCGCTCGCCTGCCGGTAGCCGCCCTCGCGTGGGCGCAAGACCCAGAAGCGATCGACTCGCCCGACCGTCCCGCCGAGCGGCGTCGAAGCGGCCACGCGCGAAACCTGGCCTGGCGGGACACGCCCGAAGCGTCGGGCCAGGTCCATCGGGTCCTGGCCGGGCAAGGCGGTCGTCCGCACCAGGTCATCCGTCGGGCTGGCGCCGGGGGCGGGCTGGGCGTGCGCCGCCGTGGCGGCCAGCAGCCAGCAGAGCGCGAGCAGCAGCAGTCCTCTGTCAGTCGCCATTCGATGCCTGGTGCCCTGCCCACCCCCTACTGGAGCCGCGCCACGAGGCCCCGGATCAAGCGGCTCAAGCGAGGACGCATGCGCTCGGCCGCGGCCAGCACGTCGGCGTGGCCGAGCTCCGACACCGACGGCTCACCGACCGCCACGTTGGTGATGGCCGACAGAGCCAGCACCCGCATGCCCTCCTGGCGGGCGACAATGACCTCCGGGACGGTGGACATGCCGACCGCGTCCGCGCCGATGCGCTGCAGGAAGCGCATCTCCGCCCTGGTTTCGTAGGTCGGCCCGGCGACCATGGCGTAGACGCCCTCCTGCAGGGAGAGACCGGCCACCTGCGCCACCTCGTGCGCGGTGCGGCGCAACTCCGCGTCGTAGGCGGAACCGAGGTCAAGAAAGCGCGGGCCAAGCTCCGACTCGTCGAGGCCGATCAGCGGATGGGCTCCAGCCATGCCCGGCAGATTCAGGTGATCGCGGATGAGCATCAGGTCGCCCGGGCTGAAGCTGGCGTTCAGCCCCCCGGCCGCGTTGGTCACCAGCAGGACCTCGGCGCCCAACCGCCGCACGACCCGCACGGGGAAGGTCACCTGCTGGAGCGAATACCCTTCGTAGAAGTGGACCCGCCCGCGCACGGCCACCACCGGCACCCCCTCCAGCATCCCCAGCACCAGTCGGCCCGCGTGCCCAGGCACGGTTGAGATGGGATAGTGCGGGATCTCGGGCGCGGGAACGACGACCGGCGTGGCGATCTCGTCCGCGAGGTCGCCCAGGCCGGAGCCGAGGATGAGCGCCACCCTGGGCCGCAGCGCGTTCCGAGCGTGGAGCGAGGCCACAGCCTCTCGGACCCGGCCACCGAGCGAAGGGCCGGTGGGCAGGGACGAGCCAGGGGCTTGCGCGTCCGTCATCGACTGGAGGCGCCGGCCGGTGCGGACGCGAGCGAAGCTCCGAGCGCGGCACCACCGTCCCAGCCTTCCACTCGGAGCTGGGCATACACCTGGGTGGTCGAGATGCTGGCGTGGCCGAGGATCTCCTTGAGGCGCTGCAGGGCCAGCCCATCGTGCAGCCGGTGAGCGGCGAAGGAATGGCGGAGCATGTGAGGCGTGATCGGAACGGTGATGCCCGCCTGGCCCGCCAGTTCCTTCATAATCAGCCAGAAGCCCTGGCGCGTCAGACGCTGGCCTCGGTGGTTCAAGAACAGCCCCGGCCCGGCCGGGTTGGGCCGCGCCAGCGCCTCGCGGGCCCCCCCAAGATACGCTCGCAGCGCACAGACCGCGCCCGCGTCCACGGGGATCATCCGCACCCGAGCGCCGCGACCCGTGCAGCGGACCGTCCCTCGCTCGAGGTCCAGGTCGCTGACGTCCAGCGAAACTACCTCGGTCACCCGCATGCCCGTTGCGTACAGCAGCTCGAGCATGGCCCAATCGCGTACGCCGTCCGGCTGCTGCCGCTGCTCCGCCTGGGCCAGCAGCGCATGCACCTCCTGGACGCCGACGGCGCGAGGGAGCGGCTTCTTGACCTGGGGCGTGCCAAGGTCCGCGGTCGGATCGCTGGCGATCGCTCCCTGCTTGCGCAGGTAATGGTAGAGCGACTTGACGGCCGCCATCTTGCGGGCCACGGTTGCCGGCGCGTACCCGTTGTCATCCTTGAGGCTCGAGAGAAAACCGAGCACCACTCCGCGCCCGCCGTCGTCCTGATCGCCGGTTGCATGGTCGCCATTGAGCCAGACCACCTGGTTTGACTCTACGTACTGGGCGAACTGGCGCAGGTCATTCCCGTAGGCAGTAATCGTGTTGTTGCTCAGGCCCCGCTCGGTGGCCAGGTACCCCAGGAAGTGCTCGATCCGCTCTCTCACTCGCGGTCCCCCGTGCGAAACTGCGCGCCGCCCGGCGCGCGCTGAGTTTAGCACAGGCAGGTTGTCGTAACAACAGGGCGTTATACCCGTCGCCCCCGCTGCTTGCGCCGGGCTTGCTGGGCCGCCAGTTCGGGCGACCATCGCCAGATGAGGTAATAGTGAGGGCGGCTGTACTCCTTGCCCTCCTGGTAGAAGCCGGGGATGCTGCCGAGCAACTCGTTCCACGCCGTGGCGTCGCTGCGCACCTTCGCGGTGGCCTCGCGGGCGCCCGCCGACCCGAGCGCCTCGTTGAAGAGGTGCTTGATGATCGCGCTGTGGGGCGTCTCCCCGATGGAGCCAGCGTCCTTGATGGTGACGGTATCGTCCACTCGGACGTGGTACTCCACAAACCCGACGATGTTCCACCTGTGCTCGCGCGTATCGTACTGTTCCAGCACCAGCACTTCGCCGCGCTGCGCCGCCGCCCGGTAGGCGGTCCGCTTGCCATCCGGGCGAGCCATCGTGATCCCAATGGCCTGTTTGAGCTGCGGCTCATCCCCGGGTTCGGCAGCGCGCATCCGGTACGCGAGCTCGTCCATGGTGCTCCAGGCGCCCGCGGAGTGTCCGGGCAGCGGCGGGCACGCCAAGAGTAACCGTTTGCCAGAGCGGGCTGCAAGAGGCGCCCGAGAGACGAAGCGCCTCGCCCCTGGTCAGGAACGAGGAGCCCGCCATCGTGGCGAGGGCTTCGCCCCGACAGCAGTACACAAGCAACAGCCAGGACAGAGGGCACGCTTCGGTCCTGGCCTGGCTGCTGCTCGCGTGTCTCCTGGTACGGTGAGAGCAACGCACGGGCGATAGGCTGCTCCCGGGGCTGGCAAGACCCCTTCGTGCCGCTCAGACCTCCCGGCCGCCGTCGACGCGCTGCCTGCGCACCATGCTTCACCCCCCCACTGGTCCGCGGCGCACGTCGGGCGACCCGCTACAACAGCCCCTCCACCGGTTGCAGGTCAGAGGCTGAAGGTCGAGCGGCAGGGGCACGTCATGCCGCTGCTCGGGCTTCGGCCTCGCCCTGATGGTAGACGAGGGGCATCAGGGCGTCGGTCTGTTACAGCGGCTGCCCCGCTGCACGATGTATTCTGCGGGGGCTGCCGTCACAGCCGCGTCACAGCGGCGGGGGAAACCATCACGAAAGCATCACAAGTTTGGTAGCGAATGCGGTGCGCCAGCCCACGACGTTGAATCAACTTTCTCCACCAAGTATACTAATTGTACATGGACGACGTGACGATGACCGTCGGGGAGACGGCGAGGACCCTGGGGATTCATGCCAACACAGTTCGTCGCTGGGCGAACGAGGGCGTGCTGCACCCTATCCGCTTGCCAAGGAGCGGATTCAGGCGCTTTCGCAAGAGTGAGGTGCTGGCCCTGGCGCGACGGATGCAGCCGAGCGCAGTAACGCCGGTGGCCGAGCACGCTGCTGGAACTGGAGAAGGAGGAGCGATGTCGGTCGAGGAGCAGTGGGTGGCGTGGATTCGGCGCGCGGAAGCCGAGGGGGTCCGCATTGACCTCGACGCGTACAATGCTCGGGTCCGGGCGAGCGAGCGGGCCCAGCCGCCAGCCGAGGCCATGGCCCTGCCGGAACCATGGACCGACGGCTTCCGCACGGTCAGCCAGGAGGATCTGCTCGATCTGATGAGTGGCCGATGATGGCCACGCCCGCCAGGAGCCCGTACCGTGATCCCGCTACGGGCACGCTCGTCGCCGGCGCCATTTACCTTCATGTGCCCGTCATCTGGCATACCCCGCGAGTCCTTGCCGCGGCTGTCGTCGGTGGCGGCCTCCTGCAAGCGAATCCCGATTTCAACCGTGCCTATGTCGAGGCGCCGGACCGCCTGAAGCAGGAGGGTATCCCGGCCGTGGCGCGAGGCAAGCCGCGGCCTGTGCTCGTGCTGCGCGTTGGCAGCCTGGAACAGGATGAAACCCATGCCAGCGACGTGTGGGTCGCGCCCCGCTACAGCATGCATGAGCGCCCGAGGAGTGGGCGAAACCTCTTCCCCCTCCCACGGTCTGCCCGCCACGGCTTGGACGAGGACGGCTACCTCGACTTCTTCGAGCTGGCCTCGATGCCCGCCGCGCTCGTGGCAAGCGGGCACCGGAGCTGCGACGTGACCGCCCAGACCTTCAGCGCCATTGTAGCCGCCCTCCGCACGTTCCTGGACCCATGGTAGTAGCAGACGGCAACCGCGAACTGTGGACTGTCGACTGTCGACTGTCGACTTGGTTCAGCTCTCAGCTTTGACCAGCGTGTACCCGATCCCCGAGCGGGTGAGGATGAAGCGGGGCTCGTGGGGGTCGGGCTCCACCTTCCGCCGCAGGCGCGCGATGTTCACCCGGAGCAGGTGCGCCTCGTCCTTGTACTCCGGCCCCCAGACCTTGCTCAGCAGGTCCTGCTGGGTGACCACCCGGCCAGCGTTTCGGGCCAGGAACGAGAGGATGCGGTATTCCGTGGGCGTCAGGTTGATCGAGCGGCCGTCGAGCGTCGCCAGGTGCTGGGCGAAGTCGACCGTGAGCTCGGCGCAGGTGAAGATGGGTTGGGGGGACTCGCCGGTGTACTGCTTCGCGCGGCGCAGCGCGGCCCGCACGCGGGCTAGCAACTCTGGACTGCTGAACGGCTTGGTCAGGTAGTCGTCGGCGCCCACGTCCAGGCCGAGCACCTTGTCTTCCTCGGCATCCTTGGCCGTGAGCATGATGATCGGCGCCACCGAGAACTCGCGCACCCGCCGACAGACTTCGTAGCCATCCAGGCTGGGCATCATGATGTCGAGCACCAGCAGGTCCGGGTTCTCCGCCTCGGCCACCTTGAGCGCCGAGTCGCCGTCGCTGGCCGTACACACGCGGAAGCTCGCGAGCTCGAGATTGCGCCGCACGAGCCTGAGCAGGTGCGGGTCGTCGTCGGCGACGAGGATCGTGTACTTCTTGGGACTCATGGAACGTTACTTACTCCCCAGAGGAAGGGTGAAGGAGAAGGTGGTGCCCACGCCAACCTGGCTCTGCACGCGGATGCGGCCTTCGTGCGCTTCCACCAGGCCCCTGCAGATCGCCAGCCCGAGTCCGGTGCCGCCAACCTGCCTGCTCATCTCGCCCGGCACACGGTGAAAGCGATCGAACACGCGCTCCAGCTCGCTCTCGGGAATGCCAGCGCCCTGGTCTGCCACGCTGATCACCAGCGCCTGGCCCTGCACCGCGCCCCGCACGACGATCTCCCCGCCGTTGGGAGAGTACTTGATGGCGTTCTCCACCAGGTTGTGCATGACCTGCAGGATGCGGCGCGCATCTGCCTGGACCTCCACGTTGTCGGGCCAGTCGAGCACGAAGGTATGGCCTGTCGCCCGCAGTTCCGCCCGCCGCAGCACGTCCTCGGCCACGGCCCGCAGAGTCACCGGGCCCCTGTCGATGCGCAGCTTGCCGGCCTCCAGGCGGGACATATCGAGCAGGTTCGCGATCAGCTCGTTCAGACGGTCACTCTCCTCGTCGATGATACGCAGGTACTCCCGCTTCTCGGCGGCTTTCAACTTGCGATCGAAACTGAGCAACATGGAGGTGTAGCCCTTGATCGAGCCGAGGGGCGTGCGCAGCTCGTGGGAGACGGTCGAGAGCAGCTCGGACTTCATCCGGTCCAGGACCTTGAGCGCCTCGACCTTGCGCGCCTCGTCCAGCAGGACCAGGTTGCTGATCGCCAGCGCGGCATGGTTGGCCAGCGAGGCGACCAGGCGCTCCTGGTGTGCGCTGAAGCCGCCCGGCGCGCGGGATTCCAGGACGATGACGCCCATGGTCCGGTCGTTCGCGCTCAGCGGAACAGCCAGCTCGGCGCGGACGCCAGCCGGTACGGAAGGCTGCTCGTCGCCGTGTAGCTCGACGCTGCCACGCCTCGACTCCCCAGACCTGAACGCGGCCAGGGCGGCCTCCGACAGGCGTGGCGCCCGGTCGCCACGCGACTGGGTGCCTTCGTCGGCCACCAGGCGGGGAAGGATGCTGCCGCTCTCGCACAGGAAGACGCACGCACGATCGGCACCCGTCCGCTCGCGCAGCACGCGCAGGAGTTGTCGAGCGATCTCCCCCGTCCCGAGCGCCTGGTCGACCGCGTCGGAGAACTCGAGCTGGGCCGAAACCACGTCCAGTTGGCGCCGCACCTGCTCGTACAGACGCGCGTTCTCGAGAGCCACGGCGGCGTGCGCCGCCAAAAGCTCGGCCTTGGCCAGGTGCTCCGCCTGGAACGCTTCCCGGTCTCGAGAGTGGGCGAACTCGATGGCGCCGAGGCGCGTCCGGCCCTTGGCGATCGGCACGGCGAGCAGACACTGGGCGCGCATGAGGATCGACAGGAACTGGTTGGCCCGCCGGGAGCTGAGCACGTGCTGGATGATCTCCGACTGGCCGGTGAGCAGCACGCGCACGGGCAGCGCCGTCCGATCGGCCAGCAGCAGACGGCGGCCGCGGAACTCCTGCTGGCGCGGTCCCGCGACCTCGACGGCCTCGAGCTGCTGGGCCTTGCGGTCCAGCATCCAGATAATGACCGTATCTGCGTCCAGCGTTGTCTGCCCCGAGCGGCAGATGAGCCGCAGCACCCGGTCGAGCTCCAGGCTGGAGTTCAGGGCCAAGCCCAGGTCGCGTAACTGTGCCTCGAACTGGCCGGCCGTGCGCAGACGGCGCAGCAGGAGCCGATTCTCAACCAGTGCGGCGATGAGCCGGCAGCCGGTGAGCGCCGAGAGACCCAGGGCCGCGGAGAGCAGATCGACGGCCAGGGGCGAGGCACCGCGGAGGCTCACGCCCGCGAGCCACAGAGCCAGCAGCGTGGCAGCCGCGGCCGGCACGAGGCGCAGGCGGCTGTCGTCCCGCCGCTCGGCCCCACCGCCCGTGGGGTGCCACTGCAGCTCTGGCCGGCGCAGCACGCCCACCGCCCCGAGAGCGAAGCAGAACAACCCCGCGCCCCAGAGACTGGCGCCAACCTGTGGCAGCCCCAGCCTGGCGGCGTCGAGTTCCACCCGATCGAGCAGGGCCGCGGCGACGATGGCGGTCGCGCCAAGGGCGAACGCGCCCTGCGGGCTGGCGACCGGGCGCCAGCCCGAGTCGCGCGCGGCGAAGGCGACCGTGTAGAGCATGCCTCCGTAAGCGGCCAGGTAGAGCAGAGAGAGCGCGGCGGCGGCGCCCGGCGCGGCCCCCCACTGCCCGGAGAGCTGGCCGACGAGCAGCACGCCAGCCACGAGCCCCGACCCGGCGATCGCGGCGTCCAGCAGGAGCTTCCCCCGCCGTGGCCAGGGGAACCGATCCTGGAGGCGCAGCAAGGCGGCGGCGGTCAGCAAGGCCGACGGGGCAAGGAGGGCCAGGTCGTCCAGCACGGCGATGGCGCCCCGCCCGCTCACGCCCGCCAGCGCGCGCTCGAGAATCAACCCGAGCAGCAGCACCGCGCAGGCGGCGCCGACGAGGAACCACGAGGCTGGATAGCGCGCCTCCCGGCTGTCCCCCGCGAGCGCGCACAACAGCGCCGCCGCGGCGGCCACGGCCAGGCTGGCGCTCCAGAGCCAGACGCCGAAGCCTGGCACGACCAGGTGGGCGAGCTCGAGCCCGGCGAGCGCGAGCAGCCCGCCGCCCCACCCCAACGCTCCACCGCGCCCGACCAGGGCAGGCGGGCGGGCGCCTGCCAGCGCAGGCCCCGGCTCCGAGGCCGCGGCTGGCAGCCGGCGGTCCTCAGCCTGAGGCCGCGCTTGCCCGCGCCGGAGGATCGTCTGCGCCATGCCGTCCTTCGCAAGCTGCCAGCCGCCAGCTCGCAGCTCTCAGTCCCAGCGCGGCAGAGGAACGGATTACTGTCAACGGATTCGGGGAACGGATTGCTGTCAACGGATTTCGGGAACGGATTGAACGGATTGGGCTGGCCAGGGTGGGGCAGGCAGTGACGCCTGCCCCACCCTGGCCAGCCCAACCTTCAGGCACGCCGCTGCAATCCGTTCAATCCGTTCCCGAAATCCGTTGACAGCAATCCGTTCCCGGAGGCCGCGCCACCCACCGGCTCATCTTAGTCGCCAGCCGGCCCGGCAGCAAGAGGGGAATTCGCGGACGCGGAGACGCGGAGACGGGACACGGGGACGCGGAGACACGGAGAGAGGCTCCGTGTCCCCGCGTCCCCGTGTCCCCGCGTCTCCGCGTCC
>JACQUR010000089.1 GCA_016210245.1 Chloroflexota bacterium | reverse complement strand
GTGCTGAGTGCTGAGTGCTGAGTCCTGAGCCGTCCTCACTCAGGACTCAGCACTCAGCACTCAGCACTCGCTACGGCTTGTCCATGACCCCGAAGGGGTCCGGGCCAAGCCGGCGCGCCAGCGCTGGCCCGACCAGGCTGGTCAAGCCAGCCGTCGCCAGCACGGCCAGGCGAAAGCCCCGCCGGCCCGCGCTCGCTTCGGCCGCGGCCAGGCCCAGCAGGCTTCCACCGACCATCTGTCCCAGCGCCTGGCTCTGGCGCTCGGCCAGCGCCCGATCGCCCGTGGCGTACCAGCGCCAGGCGTGCGTCCCCAGGCCGCCATCCAGAGGCGGGCTGGGGATCAGGTTGGAGAGCCCCAGGGCGGTGTTCAGCCAACTGGCCATCAGCGCCAGGCCACGGATGGGGCCCGGCGCCGCCAACCGAGCGGTGGCGAGCGCCAGGGCCGCGAGGCCCAGGTTTGCGGCCGGGCCAGCCAGGGCGAACGCAAGCTGGCGGGCGGGCGTGGACGGGTCTTCGGGGGCGATGGTCGCGGCCGCGAAGGGGGTGAGGATCACGGCGCGCGGGCGCAGGCCCACGCAGCGCGCGGCCACGACATGGCCGAGCTCGTGCAGCAGCATCGAGGCCAGCGGCAGGCAGCCGGCCACCAGGGCGGTCGAGAGGCGCGAGCCGGGCGAGAGCTCCGGCACCTGGCGGGCCATCCGCCGGGCATGCATGGTGCTCAGCCCGAGCGCGAAGAGCGGACAACTCCAGTGTACCCACAGCCGCCACCCTCCGGGTGCCTGCCAGCGCCAGAAACCTCGCGTGCGCGACCCAATCATGCCCAACTCCTTCCATGACCCCTTGCCTGTGGCGCAGCCCTGGCCCGGGGACAGCCACGCAGGGCAGTCCCCACGTGGCCCGGGGCCGCCGAGCAGCCCCTCGGGGCAACCCCGCTGCCATGCCGGTGCCTGCTTGGCCAACTTGGGGCAGCATTGTACCTGATTGGATCGACGATGACACCTCTTCGGACAAGGGAAGCCGCTCCAGGCTGCTGCGCGCCGCGTGTTGACAACCGCGGCCGCGTGGACCACAATCGGCGGAGTGTGGCCGCGCAGGAGGGTGATGGTGCTCGAGTTCGCGCTGTTTCCTATCTCGGAGGTGATCTTCGGTCGTCCCACGCGTCTGGCCGGGCAGACGCTCCAGGTGGACGCGGACGAGCTGCGGGGCCTGCTCCAGGCGGATGGCCGCTTCGCCCGGGTGGAGATCGACCTGGCCGTGCCCGGGACGCGGACGCGGATCGTCCACGTGCTCGACGTGGTCGAGCCGAGAGTCAAGGTCACCGGCGGGCAGGACTACTTCCCCGGCCTGGCCGCGCCGCTGTACGTGGCTGGCTCGGGCCGGACCAACGTCCTGTCCGGCCTGACCGTGATGGCCACCGGCCAGGTCCACGACGCCATGGAGGCGGTGGTCGACATGGCCGGGGCGGGGGCCGAGTTCTCACAGTTCGGCCGCACCCTCAACCTGGTCCTGTCGGCGACGCCGGCCGAAGGGGTTGACCATGCTGGCTTCGTGAAAGCGGTCCTCGAGGCGAAGCTGAAGGCGGCGGTCTACCTGGCCAGGGCCAGCCTGGGCCGCACGCCGGCCGAGGTTGTCAGCCGCGAGGGGCTCCAGCCCGAGCCGGGCACGTCCCTGCCAAGGATCGCGCTCATTTGCTACCTCCAGTCGCGAGGGTTCGGGCGCGAGCGCCTGTTCTACGGAGTGCCCTTCAACGTGCCCTTCCCGACCCTGGTCGGCTCGACCGAGGCCATCGATGGCGCCCTGGTCTTCAACGGCCACACCTCGCCGACCAAGAGCGTCACCTACAACCATCAGAATAACGGGACGATCCTGGAGTTGCTGGCGCGCCAGGGCCGCGACCTGTGGCTGGCCGGAGTGATCCTGGCCAACCACAACTCGGTCTTTGCCCACAAGGAGCGGACGGCGCTCCTGGCGGCGCGGATGGCGAAGCATATCCTGGGTGCCGATGGGGTGATCATCACCAAGGATGGCGGCGGCCAGGGCGAGGTGGACGTGATGCTGTGCTGTGACCGCTGCGAGGAGATGAACCTGCCGACCGTGCTGCTGACTCGCGAGGAGGGGGGCACTGGCGGCTCGTTCCCGCTGGTTCACAGCACGCCCAACGCCACCGCGATCGTCGCCACCGCGCACAGCAACGAGTTGATCGCCCTGGACCTCGTGCCAGAGCGGCTCATCGGCGGCGATCGCCTCTCGGACGGCCAGGACCCGCTGGGCCGCCTCGAGGTCCCGTTCTCGACCCTCTGTGGCGCCACCGACTTCCAGGGGCGGCTGCGCATCGGCGTGGGGGTCTACTGATGCCGGCCTGGCGTCCTGGGGCGCAATTCGGAGAGCGCAGCCGCTGCCAGCCTTCTCACCTCTTCCCACTCGGGGCGATCCTGCAGACCAGTCTCGGTCCACAGGCAACTCTTGTCCTGGCCACTCATCTCATCCAGCTTGCGGTGGACAGCAGCAATGCGCTCAGCCTGCTGTGGTGTGAGCTTGCCACAGGCGACCAACCGGGGCACAAGGCCTGCCACGTCGTCAAGCTCCAGGGCTAGTTCGTCTGCGGATGGAGAGACGCCGAGATCCCCGAGGTACGCGATTTGATCGCGTGCCGGAGCCGCCAGCCGAGCCAGGGCGTGTGTGAGGTCCTGCAGTGAGCCATCGAGTTGCGAGTCCTTCATGTTTGTCACCCCGGGCGTCTACCGGATGATACCCGACTTCCCATGCTCTGGGCTCCCCACGCGCCAGTAGGGTAGTGGCCCGTGATGGCCCCCTCCAGGATGCCACCGGATGTAACGTCCTGTCGCATACCCTTCCGGAGTGTATTCACGCAGCATCCACCCAGTCCCCTTTTGACTTCCAGTACCCAACTTCTCGGTTTTCCACCAGGTTTCAGAACGGCTATCTTCTCAACCTGCTTCGGGGTTTTCCCCGACAGCCAGTGGGCGTTCCTGCGAAAGTCGAGGAGATCGTCGACAGGCACGGTCTGGCTGGCGCGCGAGCCGCCGACCCGGCCTTTCAGGTAATCGACGAGTTTCCGGACCGTATTGGGCATGCTCATCATGACAATGGGGAGGACCGGACACTTTCTGGCCAGGACGCTTGTGACAGCGAAGGCCATCGCAGGGAGTGCAGTTGCACGAGTTGGCACTGTAGTCATACCAAATCCGGGTGAATACCTCTCCTTCGTGCCCCCAGGCGCACCCTTGGGCGGAGATCGGTGGGGCGGGCGGGGTCCAGCACCCCCC
>JACQUR010000079.1 GCA_016210245.1 Chloroflexota bacterium | reverse complement strand
CCACAGGTCACGCCCTATGGCAACGTGCGGACCGGTGTCGTCGAGCACGGCGACCTGGAGCAGGGCTTCGCCCAGGCCGACCTCATCGTGGAGCACCAGACCCGCATGGGGAACCAGCAGCACGCCCCTCTGGGGCGGAACGCCGCCATCGCCCACTGGAAGGGCGACCAGGTCACCCTCTGGACCTCTACCCAGACCCCGTACCGGCTGCGGGATCCCCTGGCCAGGTTCCTCAAGCTGCCTCAGAACAAGGTCCGGGTGGTGAGCCTCCCGGTGGGCGCCTCGCATGGCCTCTGGTGGGCCAACAACTTCCACTACGTCGCCGTTCTCCTGGCGAAGAAGGCCGGCCAGCCGGTCAAGCTCGAGCTGACCCAGGAGGAGTGCATCGCCACCGTCAAACGGCGGGATACGCCGCTCTCCGGGGTGCGCCTGGGGCTGAAGCGAGATGGCACCTTCACCGCGATCCACTTCCAGCACTACTTCGACAACGGGGCCTACGGCATGAAGTCCAACCCCTTCGAGAGCGTCAGCGATCTGTGGGGTCGGAACCGGCCGGCCATCCGCTTCGAGTACTACGGGATCAACACCAACCTGGTCACGGCCGGCTGCATGCGCGGCGTCGGCGAGCTGAGCCTCGGGTTCTGCATGGAGCAGGCGATCGACCGGGCGGCCGAGGCGCTGGGCCTCGACCCGCTGGCGATCCGGCTCAAGAACCATATCCGCTCCGGCGATGCCATGCACTCCCAGGGCGCGCTCTACCGCCGGTTTGGCGTGCCCTTCCCCGGCGAGCGCCTGTCGAGTGGGGCGCTCGACAGGTGCATCCTCGAGGGCGCCGAGGCGTTCCAGTGGCAGCACAAGTGGAAGGGCTGGGGACAGCCGACCGAGGTGAACGGGTCGAAGCGTCGCGGCATCGGCATGGCCACCGCCACCCACATCTGCGGCAGCCGGCACCTCGGCTGGGCCTCGGTCGTAGTCAAGGTCAACCACGACGGCAGCATCCACCTGTTCACCGGGGTCGGCCGGCAGGGCCAGGGCGCCGACACCACCCAGCTCCAGATCGCGGCCGAGGAGCTTGGCGTGCCCGTCGAGAGCTTCGTCGGCACCCACGGAGATACGGAAACCTGTCCCTGGTCGCCCCCGACGGTCGGGAGCGTGAACGCTCACCAGACCGGATTGGCGACCCGGGCGGCGGCCGCTGACGCCAAACGCCAGGTGCTCGAGCATGCGAGCCTGCTGCTGGAGGCGGCCCCCGAGGACCTGGACATCAAGCAGGGGCTGGTGTTCGTCAGGGGTAGCCCGGAGAAGTCCGTTCCCTTCGCCACGGTGACCTCGACGATCCATCCGCGGTATCTGTCGCCGCCCGACATCATCGGGCGAGCCACCGCCAACCTGCCCGAGGGGCAGGTCGCCAAGATGTTCATGGCCCACTTCGTCGAGCTCGAAGTGGACGTCGACACCGGCGAGGTCAAGCTGCTCAACCTGGTGGCGGCGCACGACAGCGGCACCATCATCAACCCCTCGATCTGCGAGAACCAGGTCCACGGCGGCTTCTTGCTGGGGGCTGGCTTCGCCTTGAGCGAGAACCTGGTCTTCGACGAGCAGACCGGCCGGGTGCTCAACCCCAGTTTCCTGGACTACAAGGTGCTGACGACTATGGACATGCCCACCGGCGAAGGGCGTGACGTGCAGGTCAACTTCGTCGACTGCTTCGATCCGGTCGGCCCCTTCGGCGTCAAGGCGCTCGGCGAGGGGGCGTGCTGCCCGGTGCCGGCCGCGGTCGCCCAGGCGCTGTACAACGCCCTCGGCCTCAGGCTGGACAACCCACCGTTCACGCCGGAGCGGATCCTCGAGGCGCTCCGGCAGCACCGACGCGGCAAACGACCGTTGCCCGGACCTCTCTTGCCCCGTCGCTGACACGGTTCACAGCGTGGGGGAAAGCCGAAGCAAGCGCCGATGGAGCCCGATCGCGGCCAGGGTGGCCAGGCCATCCACCGCGGCCGCCAGCAGGGAAAGGGCAGGTGTTCGGATGGAGTAGATAGTCCGGAAGTCGCCGATCATTGAAATCCTTCGCCCGCGGCCGCGCTCGCCGCCCTGCGCGTGCTATAGTCCTTCCGTGGTCCGCACGGGACGTGGGCAACCTGGCCAGTGAGGTCCATCCGCCGGCCCATCGGTCCTGTCGGCTTCCTACCGAGTCAGAGGGATACGCGCCCGAGGTTTGCCTCAGGGCCTTCGATGAGGATACCTTACCGCAACTCCTCCTCATCGCGGAGTCCCTACGCTATGGACAGGGCAGGTGATGGTGCGTGAATACGCTGGCGAGCACCTACGGCAAACGCGGGCTGCACTTGGTGGGCCAGGAACCAGAGGCGTTGGCGCCCGCGTGGGGACGCTCCTGGCTCGGCCGCGAGCTTCAGCGCTGGAGCGCCCGGAACTTGTCCAAGGGCGCTCTGCTGCTGGAGTCGGTCAAATGCCTCCAGTTCTTGGCCGACGGGCATTCGGTCGCGGAGCTGCACCGCGCTGTCCAGGAGCAAGACCTGCTCGGGAAGCGCACGTGGGAAGCGCGCCGCACCTACTGGCGCCTGATCTCCTGGCGCTACCTGACGCCCCCTGACAATCCGGTTGTGGCTGCGCTCGCGGCGCTGGCGGATCGCGGGACCGACGACCCCACCCTGCGTGGCGCGCTGTATTTCCACTTCTGCCTGGCCGACCGGCTGACCTTCGATGTCGCCGCGGACCTGCTCTGGACGCTGCAACAGCAGGGCAGGGAGGTGCGCCTGTAAGCATGGCCAGCGACATCCTCTTCAGCGAGGTCGAGTTGCGGGCGCTTCTCGAGCGCGAAGAAGGGCAGTTCCTGGAGTTCAAGTCGCTCTGGGATCGCTCGGTGGCCTCCCCTCGGCCCCTCGAACGACGCAAGGCGAGAGACCTCGTGGCCGAGTGCGTCGCGGCATTCGCCAACGCGGATAGCGGAACGCTGCTCCTTGGCGTCGAGGATGATGGCACGCCATCGGGCCACGCCTACCCGGACGAGGCCGTGGCGGATCTGCTCGCCGTTCCCGAGCGCCGTCTGCGGCCGCCTCTACTGGTGGATGCCAGCCTCATGCGTGAGGAGGGCGAAGGCATCCCGCGGATGTTCGACGAGATGGGAGAAATGAAGGTTATGAACGCGATATGCGGATGCAAAACTCGCCGCCGGAGGTACCAATGACCGCGCTGCAGAGGTCTCCTGCCCGGACGCTCCATCCTATCGTCTTCCGCTCCCTGCAGGCGACGGAGGCTGCGCGATGAGCGGTTTTACGAAGGTCACGGAGTGAATCATGGAGCAGGACCTGCTGAAACGCGACCCCAAGCTGGCCGAGGTTGTCCGCCGGCTCGTCGAGGCCTACCAGCCCGAGTGCATCTACCTCTTCGGATCGGTGGCCCGCGGCGAGGCCGGGCCGGAGAGCGACTATGACCTCCTGGTCGTCGTGCCGGACGACGCGCCGCCGGAGCGCAAGCGGAGCCGGCTCGCCTACGAGGTGCTGCGGGGCACGGGCGTGGCCGCTGACGTGCTGGTATGCACCCATTCCTACTTCGAGGCGCGGCGGCATCTCAAGGCCTCGCTGCCGGGGACGATCCTTCGCGAAGGGAGGCTGCTGCATGCCGCATGATCCGGCGCTGGTCCAGGACACTCGAGCCTGGCTCACCCGGGCACAGCGCGACCTCCAGGTTGCGGAGCACGACATGAATGCCGCACCCCCCTTCCTCGACGCGGTGGTCTTTCATTGTCAGCAGGCTGCCGAGAAGGCTCTCAAGGCGTTGCTCGCCTGGCACGACGTGCCGTTCCGCAAGACGCACGACCTGGCGAAGATCGGCGAAGCCTGCGTGAAGATCGATGCCACGCTCCAGGAGGTGATCGATCGCGCCAGCCCGCTCACCGAGTACGCCTGGAAGTACCGCTACCCGGGGGAACGGGCAGAGCCGCCGCGCGCCGAGGCCGAGGAGGCGCTGGCTCTTGCCCGCGAGGTCTACGCGGCGATCCTCGCCCGGCTGCCGGGAGAGGCCGCACCGTGACCCATCCCGCGGTCTTCCGCCCCCTGCAAGCTCGGTTCCTCACCCTCCCTCAGACGCCGCTCTGCTACTGGCTGCGAGAACGCTTCTTTGAGCTGCTCGCGGGGCAAACGCTGGGGGAGGTGGCGGACGTATGCCAGGGCCTGGCGACCGCAGACGATGCCCGGTTCGTGCGCTTCGTCTGGGAGGCACCGCCTGATGAGTGGGCGCGGCCCGAGCGCGCCCGACGCTGGATGCCCTTCGAGAAGGGTGGCGGCTACGGCAAGTGGTTCGGACTATAGTGTACCCCGAAAACTGGACAGGGGGATTTGTTAGGATGGCTGTGCCGAGGAGTCGCAGGAGGAAAGGAGAGCAGCAGGCGACCGGGCCGACCGGCTCAGGCCGGTTCGGGAAGAAGGACTTGGCTCAGGATACTAACAAGAACTCGTCCCAAAGCTGTCTTGACGATGGGTACACCATAGTCCGCCCTCCTCGTTCGCCCTCTTGACGATCAGAACAGATGATCTATAATGAAGTTGTTCCAGGCGGGGGCCCAGGCCACCCTTTGCCCGCGTCCCCCGCGTGCCCCGGCACTCAGCACTCGTTCCAGCACCACTGGCAGGAGCTGATCTGATGTACTCCGGCGTTACCGCCCCCGAACCGCGCCTCCGCCCAGCCTCCCGGGGACCAGAGACAACTTCGATGGACATGGACATCCCCAACGCAGCCCGTGGGGCCCCCCGATTCGACAAACGAACCCATCCGCTCCCTACTTCCTTGATGTGTGGGTTCCATCTCGACCCCACGCATTCAGGCACTCCCTCCGGGGTTGACGCCCCCGTGTCACCCTGCTAGCGTACGTGCCATCGCCTGATGTTCCATTCGCCAGTCAGGCGTGCATGAAGGAGGCCCAGGTGATCCAGGCTCCGGCGGCGCAGCTCGATCCGGTCAAGTTCGAGATCTTCGCCCATCGGCTGTGGGAGATTGGCGAGGAGGGGCGGCTGGCGCTCCAGCGGGTGACCGCCTCGCCCATCGTCGCCCAGGGCGGCGAGTGCATGTCCTCCTTCTACGCGCCGGATGGGACCATGTTCCTGGCCTGCTCCGGCCACCTG
>JACQUR010000088.1 GCA_016210245.1 Chloroflexota bacterium | reverse complement strand
GTCCAGGGCCTGGTACGCCTCCTTGATGGAGTACATGCAGCACACGCGCGAGCAGTAGCGGAAGTGGCGCACGTCGCGCGAGCCGACGCACAGCACGAACAGCAGCTTCTCGGCATGCGCGCCGTCGGACGGGCGGATGATCTCGCCCCCGCTCGGGCCGGTAGCTGCCAGCAGCCGCTCGAACTCCATAGCGGTCAGGATATCCGGATGCCGCCCGTAGCCGAACTCGACCAGCGAGTCGGCCGGCATGGTCTCGAAGCCGGTCGCGGCGATGACCGAGACGACGTTGCGCTCGAGCTCCTGCACCCGCGGCTGATTGAAGTCGATGCACTTGGGCGGGCAGGCTGCCACGCAGCGGCCGCAGGGCAGGTAGTTGGGCGGATCGTTCAGGCAGTGGTCGACGTCGATGGTGTAGGCGCCGGGCACTGCCTGGGGGAAGGGCGTGTAGATGGCCTTGCGGGTCGACATGGCATGCTCGAACTCGTTCGGCAGGGGCACCGGGCAGGCGTCGACGCACAGGTTGCAGCGGGTACACTCGTCGGTCACGAAGCGCGCTCGCTGGCGAATGGTGGCCCGGAAGTCGCCCGCCTCGCCCTCCAGCCCGACTACCTCAGCATTGGCCAGGACCTCGACGTTCGGGTGCGCTCCGACGTCGGCCAGCTTGGGCGCCTCGATGCAGATGGAGCAGTCCAGGGTCGGGAAGTTCTTGTCCAGGGCTGCCATAGTGCCCCCCAGGGAGGGGGAGCGCTCCACCAGCACCACTTTAGCCCCGGCCTCGGCCAGGTCGAGGGCGGCCTGGACGCCTGCCACGCCGCCCCCGATGACCAGCACCTGGTTGTTCATGCCGCTGTCCCTCTGGTGTAGCCGGCCTCGAAGGCCCGCAGATTCAACTCAATCGTGTGCGCCCGCACGGTGGTCCGAATGGCCTCCTCGAGCGCCTCCGGAGGCACGAGCCCCGTAGTGGCCGAGAGGAAGCCGAGCATCACCATGTTGGCCACGATCCGGCGCCCCAACTGGTCGGCGATGCTCGTGGCCGGCACTCCGAAGCGCCGCCCCGGCCAGTCGAGCTGCACCAGGTCGCTATCGAACAGCAGAGTGCCATCGCCGACCAGGCTGGGGAGGAAGCTCTCTGCCGCCTCCTGAGACATGACCGCCATGATGCTCGGGTGTCGCACCTCCGGGAAGTCGATCGGGCTATCGGAGAGCATCACGTCAGCGTTGCAGGCGCTGCCCCGCGCCTCGGGCCCATAGACCTGGGTGAGCACCGCGTGCTGGCCGCCGTAGAGGGCCGCGGCCTTGCCCAGCAGGTAGCCGGCCAGGATGATGCCCTGGCCGCCGAAACCCGCCAGGCGGACTTCCTGTCGTGTCATCGTCCTACCACTCCATCGGCCCCCTTCGCCGGGCCGGCTTGCCCGTTGCCCTGGCGCTCGGGGTCCACGAACACCCCGAGCGGCAGCGGCGTCGACTTGGACATCTCGATCAGCGCTTCGGCCGGGCTGATGCGGCGGTCCACCACGCCCTGGGCGCGGTAGAACTCCATCTCCTCGATCCCTTCGCCGAGATCGTTGGCCTTGCCAAACCCGACCGGGCAGGGCGAGAGCACCTCCACGAAGCGGAAGCCGTGGAGTTGGAGCGCCTGGCTGAAGCTGGTCTTGAGCTGGCGCAGGTGCAGGGCGGTCCAGCGGGCCGAGTAGACCACACCGAGCGCCGCGGCCAGGTGCTGCAGGTTGAACGGCTGGTCGGTGGCCCCGCGCGGGGTGGTGGTGGTGAAGGAGTGGCGCGGGGTGGTGGGCCCGGCCTGGCCGCCAGTCATGGCGTAGTTGAAGTTGTTGACGCACACGACCAGCAGATCGGTGTTGCGTCGGACGGCGTGCAGGAAGTGGTTGCCGCCGATGGCAAACAGGTCGCCGTCGCCGCTGAAGACGGTGACCTGCAGACGCGGATTGGCCAGCTTCACGCCGGTGGCGAAGGCGATGGCGCGCCCATGGGTGGTATGGAACGAGTCCAGGTTGACATAACCGGCCACACGCCCGGTGCAGCCGATGCCGGACACGACCACGCACTGGTCCAGCGGCAGGCCGCTCTCGGCCAGGGCGCTCATGTAGCACGCCGTCACGGAGCCGATGCCGCAGCCGGGACACCAGATGTGAGGCAGGCGCTCGGCCCGCAGCAGCGGGTCGGTCGGGTGGGTGGTGGTGACGATCTCGCTCACGCTCTCTCCAGGATGGCCTCGAGAATCGGCTCGGGAGGCAGCAGATGGCCCCCGGCGTGGGTGACGCGGTACACCTGGCCGGCGGTGTAGCGCTCGGCCTCCCGGGCCACCTGGCCCAGGTTGCTCTCCGCCACCACCAGCCTGGTTTGCAGGCCAAGCTGGGCGATCGCGGCGCCCGGGAAGGGCCACAGGGTGATCAGGCGGAGCAGTCCGGCTCGCACCCCGCGCTCGCGCGCGATGCGCACGGCCTGGCGAGCTGAGCGGGCGGTGCCGCCGTAGGCCACCACGGCGACCTGCGCATCGTCCAGCCACACCCGCTCGACCAGGGTCAGCTCGTCGGCCCGGCGCAGCACCTTGTCGCTCAGGCGGCGGACCAGGCGGTCGTGGACCTCAGCACTGTTGGTGGGGTAGCCGCGCTCGGTGTGGGTGAGTCCGGTGATGTGGATGTGGTAGCCCTCGCCCGCGTGGGCCATGGGCGGGACCAGCCCCGGCCCGGCCTTGAAGGGCAGGAAGCCGTTGCCGGGCGCGTCGGTCGGCCTGGGGCGGCTGGAGGAGGGCAGGGCTTCGGCAGCAGGGATGCGCACCCGCTCGGTGATGTGGCCGACCGCCTCGTCGGCCATGATGAAGACCGGGATGCGCAGGCGGTCGGCGGTGTTGAAGGCCAGCACGGTCAGGTCGAACATCTCCTGGGGCGAGGCCGGCGCGTAGGCCACCGGCTCGTAGTCGCCGTGGGAGCCCCACTTGGCCTGCATCACGTCACTCTGGCTGGTCTGGGTGGGCAGGCCGGTGGACGGCCCCGGGCGCTGCACGTCGACCACCACGCAGGGCGTCTCGGTGAGCACGCCCCAGCCGATATTCTCCTGCATGAGCGAGAAGCCCGGGCCGGAGGTGGCGGTCATGGCGCGCGCCCCGGCCCAGGAGGCGCCGAGCACGGCCGCCATGCTGCCGAGCTCGTCCTCCATCTGGACGAACGTCCCGCCCACCTCGGGCAGCCGGCGGGCCAGGTGCTCGGCGATCTCGGTGGACGGGGTGATGGGATAGCCGGCGAAGAGGCCGCAGCCGGCCGCGAGCGCGCCCTCGGCGCAGGCCACGTCACCGTTGATGAAGTGGTCGCCGGTGCGCACGCGCTCCTGGTGAGCCTGTCGGACCGTCATGCGCCTGTCACCTCGAGCGTGAAGATGGCCATCTCCGGGCAGACCAGGGTGCAGAAGCCGCACTGCACACAACTGGCCTCCTTGCCCGGGGCGACCATGGGGAAGTGGTAGCCCTTGCTGTTCATCTGGGGCGACTCCTGGAGGACGTCCTCCGGACAGAACTCGATGCAGAACTTGCAGCCCTTACAGCGGACCGGGATGGTGTAGACCTGGCCTCGGGGCCGGACCACCCGGGGGCTATCGATGGGACGGCGACTGGCTAGCGTGGCCATTGGTGGTGGTGCTCCTGAGAAGGTTCGCCCGCCGTCAGCATGAGCTGCTCGGCCAGGCGCATGATCGCGTCACAGGGGTAGCGGCGGTGGCCGCCAAGCGTGCGCACGTACGGCAGGCGCCGCGCGCGGGCCCAGCGGGCCACCGTGGCGGTGGAGACGTGCAGCAAGGCAGCGACTTCCTTGCGGGACAGGTAGTCTGGCAGCGACTGGGAGACTGGCACGCGCGCCTCCTCCTCGGTGTGCATAATATATACTCGCTCCGTGTGCGTGTCGATGCTGCGTCTCATGAGCGGGCGAATCGCCGACTCGCCCCTCCCTGCTACCGGCGTGCTTCCTTGCCCGTGTGCGCCTTGCACGCTTCGCCGCTTTTGCACGCATTGTGCTCCTTCGTCCTCGCCTCTGCCATGATGCATCTGCATCATTTCTCGGCCCGCGGGCCGAGAAATGATGCAGATGCATCATGCGCCGCCCGTCCGCTCGGCCCATGCTGTGCTTGTAGCGAGGGACTAGTGGCGAGTGGGGCGCGGGGACGAGGCGGACACCCGGGTCGGTCCCTGCGCTCACTGCGTGCTGCCTACTCTTAGGGAGGGCCAGACATCATGCTGCTGCCCGCTCCGCTCTCCGGGCCGGGGCTCTCGTGTGGCTCCTGCGCGGGCCCGCTCGACGACGCCGCGACCACGGTCGCGCTTGGCGACCTGTATTTCCACGCCGCCTGCACCCCGAACTGCGAGGTGTGCGGGTGCCGCCTTGGGCCGGAGCTCGAGGTCGACTGGAGCTACCAGGCGCACGTGGTTTCGTCCCTGGTCGGCTACGACCGCCTGCCGTTCCACCACGTGTGCGCCCCCTGCCTCGAGGCCAGCCTCATGGACGAGCCCAGCGCCCAGGACTGAGCGCCGCAAGGACGGCTGTCCTCCCCACCCCCACCCCTGCCTGACTGCGGCCGTTGCCCTCACGTTCCAGAACGCCGAGTCCTGGCTGGTAGTACTCTTGGGCCTGTCGCGCGTAGGGTGCGGTTCACGATTGTGCGGGCGAAGCGCCGGCTTGCCTGGGAGCGCAGACCTCCTGTCTGCGCGGGCGAGCCGTACGACCCCCCGTGGCCCACCGACTCCTGGCGAGCCCGCCCAGACCCCGCAGCCGCCCGCGGGCGAGGCGTCGCCCAGCCAAGGCGCCAGCGCTCCCCGCGGCGCCCCCGGCCGCAGCCTCGCCCGCCAGGCCCCCCAGGC
>JACQUR010000087.1 GCA_016210245.1 Chloroflexota bacterium | reverse complement strand
CATCTGGAACGACCTGGAGGCGCTGTGCATCCCGGGCATCAGGGGCGTGTACGCGCACCCTGCCGCGGCGGGCGGCTTCTCCATGCAGGTCATCAGCCTGGAGCAGCGCTACGCCGGCCACGCCGCCCAGGTGCTGGCCCTGGCCGCCCAGTGCCCGGGCGGGGCCTACTACAGCCAGTGGATCGTGGCGGTGGACGAGGGCGTGGACCCGACCGACATCAACCAGGTCATCTGGGCCATGTCCACCCGCTGCAACCCGTCCGAGGACATCGACCTCCTGCGCCAGACCTGGTCCACCTGGCTCGAGCCCACCCAGAACCCACCCGACGAGCGGCCCTACGGCTCGAAGGCGCTGATCAACGCCTGCAAGGAGCACCGCTACCTGCCGGTGTTCTCCAGGCGCAGCCGTCTCACCCGCGAGATGTATGACCGCGTGGCGGCCCGCTGGGCGCAGCTCGGCCTGCCCGGCACCCCTCCGCGCCCGCTGGCCTTCGAGGAGGAGCAGGCGGTCACGTATCACGAGTCGGCCGAGATGAGCCGACGCGGCGACGCGGGGCGCGGGGGACGCGGGGAATAACGAACGGAAGACGCGAGGAGCCCGGACTCTCCCAGCTCTTCCAGCGGCGACGCAGATCTAGATGGAGCAGGACGCCCTCCCGACCGCGGACTAACTCATCCTCGAGGCGGCAGCCGGAGCGCGTCGGCTGACGCCCGACGAGTTGGAGCGAGTCCTGGAGCATGTGGCGCGGGCGGGGTTTGACCCACGGCCGACGGAGCGCGCCGGTGGGAGACTGGCTGGCTTGACGTGGCGCGGGCGGCTACTCGCTGGGCGGGACCGTCTTCCCCCCGGAGAGGTCCACTACCTGCGCCACGTCGTCCTCCAGCAAGAATGGCCGCCCGGCACCGACCTTGCGGACTACGAGCAGAGCCTGCGAGAGGTCGTCCTCGACCCCGCGAGCGGTGCGCTGGCCAGTTCCTTTCAGGGCGGCGGCTGGCAACTCGCCGTGGTCCGCTGGTCTGGCGCGCTGTGCGGGCCGGGTGGCGGACCCTGGGTGCTGGTAGAATACCGGGTAGCGTTAGGACATTGGGTCACTGGATTCCAGCCCGCTGCTGGTCTGAGCTACCTGACTGGTGACCGACGACGGACGAGACTGCAATGGCTACGACACCCGACGTGAGTCGGCGCATCGACATCGATCTACGATCCTTGACTGCGGAGACTGACTTCCTCCCGGAGTTGGCCGCGGATTGGGGCGAAGAATGCGAGAACAGCCGGGCTAACTGGTATCTGGAGTGGCGTGATCTCCTCGCCAGGTTGCTGCAGCTCGACCAGGCGTATCGCACTGGCTGCATGTCGGCCGAGCAGCGGCAGCGCTATCGTGCGCTCTTGTCGAAGCTAAGGGAGTTCCTTCCGCATCTGCACCTGGTGGGGGTTCTGCCTTTGCCGGTATCTCTGGAGCTTGACGCTCCGCGCTGATGCTCTCTGGCGCCGCGTTGACAGTCCACAGTTCACAGTCGAAAGGGCACTGGCAGACTCTGAACTGTAGACTGTCGACTGTGGACCTGGTTCAGGATCAGGCGGCGCAGTGGTGGCCCTGGGCGTGGGGGACAGCTCGCTGAACTGTCCCCCCACGCCCAGGGCCGTCGGACTAGGGCGTGGGTGTCGGCGTGGGCGCCTGCGTCGGGATCGCCGTCGGCGTTGCTGTCGCCGGCGGGGTGCCCGTGGCCGTCGCCGCCGGCGTGGCGGTGGGGGTCGGGGTGGGCGTCGGCGTCGCCACCGCGGTTGGGGTCCCGGTCGGCGTGGGGGACGGAGTGGCGGTCAGGGTGGGGGTGCCCGTGGGCGTGGCGGTTGGGACCAGGGTCGCGCCCGAGGTCGGGGTGAGCGTGGGCGCCTCGGTCGGCGTGCCGGTGGGCGTCGCCGTGGCGCTCGGCGTTGGGGTTGCGGCCGCCGTCGCCGTGGTCCCCACGGTCGGAGTGGGCGTGCCCGTTGGCGCCTGGGTCGGGCTCCCCGTGGCCGTGGGCAGCAGAGTGGGCGTACGCGTGGCCGCCGGGGTCGCCGTCGCCGTGGCCGTCGGCTGTAGGGTCGACAGCGGCGGCGCGGCCGGCGGGATCGGGGTGGGCGTGGGCAGCGCGGCCGCGCCCGGCACCGCCAGGCTGTGGTAGTAGCCGGCCGCCAGGGCGGTCAACTCCCGCAGCCCGCTCACCTGGACTAGCGTGGGGCGGCTGGTGGTGGTGCCATCGCCCAGTTGGCCGTTGGCGTTGTAGCCCCAGTTCCAGAGCGCGCCGGGCACCACGGAGGTGGCGGTGGGCGTTTCCGAGGCGACCGGGGTGAGGGTGGGGGTGGAGGTGAAGGTGGGGGTGAGGGTGGGAGTGTAGACCGACAGGGAGACCTGCAGGCTGTAGCCGCCGCTGGCGCCCGCGAAGCCGCCGAGTTGCAGGTAGTAGGTCTGGCCAGCGGTGACGACGGCGCTCACCTGGGAGGTGAGCGCGCCGCCGCTGTCGTCGTTGCACTGGAGATTGGTGAGCCCGCCGAAGGTGGGGCTGCTGGCCGGGCCGCTGTACAGGGCCAGGACGGTGTTGAGGGTGCAGCGTGCAGAGTGGGGTCGACTCCACTCTGCACACTGCTCTGGTCCCGCAGGTCCATCGTGACCACCTGCCGTCCGTATCAGCCCACTATGTATAGCGACTTCGAACGGCGCGCAGTGAGGGTGCCAGCACCCAATTCCCGGGGGGAGTTGTCCGCGCCCCTGCGCGACGCGGGGAGGTGTTCGCCCGTGGCGTGCGGATCGGCCAGCGGAGACGCAGAGCGTCTATGAAGATTGGCTCTCTGCGTCTCTGCGTCTCGGCGGTTCAAGCAGCCGCTCCAGGACGAAGTGCAGGACGCGTTCGTGCTTCTCGCTGTCCATGGCCATCACCTCCAGCAGCAGCGCGAACAGCCCATCATGGAAGTGCGCCTCCTGGCAGGCCAGGTGGCGCAGGTGGCGAGCGCCCTCTTGTTCTTCCTGGATGAAGGCCTCCAGGGCCGCCACGGCTTCGGCTGCCATCTCGCCCCTGCGCGCCGGGCCTGTTGGCAGGGCCTCCGCCGCGCGGGCCCAGCGCAGATCGCTGCACAGGCTGCCAGCCATGCGCGCCAGCAGCCGGTGGTGGCGCTCCTCGTCGTCGATCACCAGGCGCAACAACAGCGCGACCATCGGATCGGGGATGGTCTCGGCCAGTTGCCGATAGGCGGCCAGTGAGTCTGTCTCGGCCGCGATGTGGGCTCCCAGGGCGTCCAGCATGCGCTGCAGGGCCAGCGGCCGGACCAGCAGCAGCGGGAGCTCGCCCTGTTGCAGGACCGCGCCGGCCACGCTGCCGACGGGCAGTCGCCCGAGGCCGGTACGCCCGTGGGTCGACATGGCGATCAAGGAGGCACAGTGGTCGCGGCCCGCGGCGGCGATGGCCTCGGCCGGCTCTCCCACCCGCGCCTCGACCCGAACCGTCTCCGGCGGCAGAGAGCGTCGGTCGGCGACGTGGCGCAGATAGTCCAGCGCCTCGGCGTGCAGGCCATCCCTGGGAGCGCAGGCGTCACCCCGCGCGTGCGGGCGAGACGCCAGCGCTCCCAGGGATGGCACGACGCGCAACAGAACCAGCTTGCCCCGCAAGGCCTCGACCAGGGCTTCGGCCACGGGCAGCGCTTCCTCGGCGAAGGCGGAGCCGTCGAGCGGGACGAGGACGATTTTGGATTTTGGATTTTGGATGTTGGATTCGGGGTCGGGTAGCTCGGGTCGGTTGGTGGGCACGAGCAGCACTGGCACCTGGCTCTGGGCAAGTACTGCTTCGACCACGCTGCCGTGGCTCGAGCGGCCGGGCCCGGCGTGGCCGTGGGTGGCCATGACCACCAGGTTGGCCCGCTGGAGGCGCGCTTCGGCGACGATTGCCCCGCCAGCGTCGCCGAACGGCACGACCCGCTCGGCGGCGATGCCGCGCTCGGCCAGCAGCCCCGCGACGCTATCCAGGTAGGCCTCGGCCTCGTCCACGGCGGCCTGGGTCTCCAGGGCCACCCGCACGAGGACGAGTTGGGCGCCGCTGGCCGCGGCGATTGCCTGGGCAGCGGGCAACGCTCGCTCGGCCAGTGGTGAGCCATCCAGGGGGACGAGGACGATTTTGGATTTTGGATTTTGGATTTTGGATT
>JACQUR010000083.1 GCA_016210245.1 Chloroflexota bacterium | reverse complement strand
TCTACGGCGAGCTGGTGGGCTACGGGGCGACGGCCGATGCCTACCACATCACCGCCCCAGCCGAGCACGGCGAAGGCGCGGCACGGGCGATGCGCATGGCGCTCCGCAAAGCCGGCCTGGCGCCCGGCGCTGTCGACTACATCAACGCCCACGGTACGTCAACACCCCACAACGACCGCACTGAGACCGAGGCTATCAAGGCCGTGTTTGGCCCGGCCGCCTACGACGTGCCCGTCAGTTCCACCAAGTCCATGACCGGCCACCTGATCGGCGCGTCGGCGGGGGTGGAGGCGATCGTCTGCCTGCTGGCGATCCGCGACGGCTGGATCCCGCCCACCATCAACTACGAGTTCCCCGATCCGGCCTGCGACCTGGACTACGTGCCCAACGTAGCCCGCCAGCGCAAGGTCGACGTGGCCCTGTCCAACTCGTTCGGCTTCGGCGGCCACAACAACAGCCTCATCTTCGCCCGCTACCAGGACTCAAGCGGTTGAGCGAGACATTCAACTGGCTGGAGATGGTCCGCCGCGTCGTGGCCGAGGTTTCGCGCAGCGACGCCACGGAGTTCGAGCTGAGCCAGGGCAGCTTTCGGCTGCTCGTCAAGCGGCGCCCGGGCGCTCGCGGCGCGTCGCCGTCGGTCGAAACGCCGCCGGGCCAGCAGCAGAGCGAGACGTCCCTCGTCCAGCTCGTCGCCGCGCCGCTGGCCGGCATCTTCTACCGCGCCCCCTCGCCAACCGCGCCTCCCTACGTGGAGACAGGCGACTGGGTAGAATCCCAGACTGTGGTCGGACTGATCGAAACGATGAAGGTGTTCAACGAGGTGACGGCCGATGTGGCCGGGCGGGTGGTGGCCGTGCTGGCCCAATCCGGACAACTCGTGCGCGCGGGCGACCCGTTGCTAAGCGTCGAGCCCGCCGAGCAGCCCATCGGCGCGCCGGAGGTGATCAGGTGAGCGGTCCGTACGTCAGGATCGCCGGCTGGGGCAAGTACCTGCCTCAGCGCGTGCTCACGAACAGCGAGCTCGAAGCGATGGTCGACACCTCGGACGAGTGGATCCGCTCCCGCTCCGGCATCGGCGAGCGGCGCATTGCGGCACCCGGCGAAACTGCCAGCAGCATGGCCAGCGAGGCCGCCCTGGCGGCGCTGCGGGTGGCGGGTGTCCAGCCCGAGGAGCTGGATCTGATCATCGTAGCTACGGCCACGCCGGACCATGTGGCCATGCCCTCGACCGCCTCTCTGCTCCAGCACGCCCTCGGCGCGTCGCGCGCCGGAGCGTTCGACCTGACCGCCGCGTGCAGCGGGTTCGTCTACGCCCTGGTCACGGGCGCCCAGTTCGTGCAGACCGGCCTCTACCGCACCGTGCTGGTCGCGGCCGCGGAGGTGTACTCCCGCATCCTGGACTGGCAGGACCGCGCCACGTGCGTGCTGTTCGGCGACGCGGCTGGCGCGGTGGTCCTCCAGGCAACCGACCGGCCCGGCGGGCTACTCGCCTCGCTGCTCGGCTCGGACGGCTCCGGCGCGTGCCAGCTCTACGTCCCGGCCGGCGGGTCGGCCCTGCCCACCTCCCACCAGACGGTCGAGCAGCGCCAGCACTTCATCCGCATGAAGGGCCGCGAGGTGTTCCGCTTCGCCACGACCACCGTGCCCGAAGCGGTGCTGCGCGTCCTGGATGCGGCTCACCTGGCGCCCGAGGAGGTCGACCTGCTCATCCCCCACCAGGCCAACATTCGCATCATCGACGCCGTGACCCGCCGCCTGGGCCTGCGCGAAGAAGCTGTCTTCACCAACGTCGACCGCTACGGCAACACCTCCGCTGCCTCCATCCCCGTGGCCCTGTGCGAGGCCCTGGAACAGGGCCGCCTCCACCCGGGCGCCAACCTGGTCATGGTCGCCTTCGGCGGTGGGCTGAGCTGGGCCGCCGCGGCCTGGAAGTGGCACTGAGACTCCCGCTACCCGCACATGCCCACGAGCACGCGCCGGTACACCTCAGCCGCTTCCACCACCTGGCGAATCGAAACCAGCTCGTAGGTGGTGTGGGCCAGGCGGGTGTCGCCGGGGCCGAAGATGATGGTCGGGATGCCGCGGCGGGTGAAGTAGCCGGCATCCAGAGTGGCCCGCCAGTAGACCACGGGCGCCGCGCCGGCTACCTCCAGGAGCGCCTGCCGCGTGGCCACTGCCACCTCCGCCTCGGGCGAGACCTTGTTCGGATAGTTGAACTTGCCGGCCCGCACCTCGACCTCGAACGGCTCCATTGGCTGGAGGGCAGCGGCGATGCCCGCGATGGCGGCGGCGATCTCCTCGCCCGGCACCAGGCGGCGATCGAGGATCATTCGCGCCAGGTCGGGGAGGGTATGCATCGCCTTGGGCCAGGTCTCCAGATGAGTGGGGGTCAGGGTCGAGCGACCCAGCTCCGGATCCTCGGCCAGCGGCACCGTCCGCAGCCGCTCCACGGCCCGGCACGCCCCCTCGATGGCGTTCACCCCACGGCTGGGGTCGCTGCTGTGGCACGAGCGGCCGCGCACCTCCAGGTGGACGTCCACCCGGCCCATGTTGCCCAGGCACAGGGCGTTGTTGCTGCCGATCGCCAGCATGCCGCTCCCCGCCTCCAGGTCGCCCCGCTGCGCCATGGCGTCCACCACCTCGTGGCTGCCCATCTCGCCGGCAATGGTGGTGGTGAAGATCAGCCCCCGCTCCAGGCGCGGCCCGGCCTCCGCGAGCGCCTGCAGCGCCTCCACGGCCGCCGCCAGGGCCGCCACCTGCTCGGAGACGCCCCGCCCCTGCACCGCCGGGCCGGGTATGCCGTGCGCGGCGCCGTCGACCTCCCTCGGCACGAACGCCTCGGCCATGCTCTCGGCGGGAAACGTGGCCCCGTACCCGCACAGCAGGAACGGTTTTTCCCCCCCGTGGCCGCGCTTGAGCGCGACCAGGTTGCCGTCCGCGTCGATGGCTACTCGATCGAAGAAAGCGACGGGCAGGCGCGGGCGCACCACGTCGGCGATGAAGGCGCGCACCTGGGCCAGGTCGTTCTGCGGGCTCGGCGCGGCGATGAACGCGCGCAGAGTTTCCAGGAGCCGCGGCTGGTCGATCATGCCCCCCTCCCCGTCTGCACCCGCGGCAGCACGTCGCGCACCGCCCGCTCGATCTGCACGACCGGCTCCCAGGAGGCGAAACGCAGGATCATGGTGCGGGCCCCGGCCGCGAAGTAGGCGCTGATCTTGCGGGCCACTGCCTCGGGTGGGCCATAGCTTACCCAGGTCTGCATTCGCTCTGGGGTGGTATCCGTGGTGTAGTAGAGGTCGAGGAACTGCTTCGCCTCGGCGTACGCCTTGTCCGCGTCGTCGTTGATGTTGACCATGTGGTGGACCGCCGTGTCGAGGTCGTCCGGGTCCCGGCCCGCCTCGCGGACGTAGCCGGCGATCTGGCTCCACCAGGTCTGGAAGTGGGCGGCAGAGGCGATGTCCGCCATCCAGCCATCGCCCAGGCGCGCCACGCGCCGGAAGGCGCGCTCCACCAGGTGGGGCCGGGCGCTCAAGCTCGGACTGGAGGCGATCCAGATCGGCGGGCAGGGCTTCTGGACCGGCCTGGGCTGCAGGGTCACGTTCTCGAAGACGTAGAAGGCGCCCCGGTGGGTGACCTGCTCCTCGGTCCACAGGCGTCGCAGGATGGTAACGCCCTCCTCCAGTCGGGCCATCCGCGTCTGGGGGTCCACGCCAAAGGCCGCGTACTCGTGGTAGAACTCGCCCCCTGCCCCGGGCGTGCCGCTGCCAATGCACGGCACCAGGATGGTACGGCCATTGGAGATCACGTCCAGGCTAGCCCACTGCTGGGCGAACAGCAGCGCGTGGCGGAGCGGGAAGCTGGCCATGCAGGCAGTCCCGAGCAGCATGCGGCGGGTCCGCACTGCCAGCGCGGCCAGCGTCGCCACCGACTCCAGGCGCGGCTTGGCCAGGACGCTATCGCCCACCCACACGGAGTCGAAGGCGCCGGTCTGCTCCGCCACCTCGGCCATGTGGATCATCTGCTCGACGGTGATGGCGCCAAAGAGCACGGCGCGGTTCGGAAGCGACAGGCCGAACGGCCCTGGACGTTGCACGATCAACCCTCACAGGCAGTGGTAAGGACGAGCCCCGTCGGGGCGCACGGCCGTGCGCCTCGACCGACTCCTGCATCTGCCCTGGCATACGGTACGCCGGGCCAGGCCCGCTGTCAACGCGCCATGTCGGTCCTCGGGGTGTAGTAGCGCTTCAGCCAGCGGCTGAGGCCGTCCAGGCCGGGGCGGAGGACGCGCTCGGTCAGGTTGGCCTGGTCCAGCTTGTCGCGCACCTCCCACTTCAAGGCGGCGGGGATCACGATTCTACGAGACAGCTCCGGGTGGCGCGCGAGCCAGTGATCGAGGCCGGCCGAGGGAGCGTTCATCAGCGAGAAGAGCGCGAACTGGTTGACCAGGCGGTCGTCGAGCGACGGGGGCTCGAGGAAGACCACGAACTCGCTCTGGGAGAGCGCGTCGAAGGCCTGGAGGGTGCGAGCGGTCCGGCTGAGCAGCTCGTCGGTGAAGACGTGGGAGCCCTCGTCCTCCAGACTGGCCCTGAGCGGGTCGGGCAAGAACTGGTTGGTGCGCCGGTAGTCGACGCACCAGATCACGCCATCGGCGTCGAAATCCTCCAGCTCGGCCGTTGCGAAGTGCATGGCGACGTACGGGGAGTACGTCCAATCGAGCAACCGCGTCGGGAGTCCGTGGTGCTGGCCCACCGCCAGCCAGTTCCACACCGAGTCGCGCGGGACCGCCTCGCGGTGCGCGTACTTGCGGAAGTTGCGCAGCAGGTGCCCCTCCAGGTCGGCCACGGCGCCGCCGAGCCGGGCCAGGCTGGTCGTCAGCTCGTAGCCGGCCTTGGACAGGCCGCGGAAGGCGAAGCTGGAGCGAAAGCGCCGCAGCGACGGGTTCCAGGAGCCCTCGTACAGGCGCTCGTTCAACTCGTTCCAGCTCGCAACCCGGATGTCGTCCATGCCCTGCCGCTCCCGAGCTTGCCTGCAGGCAGTATACCCCTTTGGAAGTCCTCGGCTGGGCTGCCTGCCGGGCCCGGACGCCGCCTCCGCCTCGCGTAGGGGCAGGCCCCTGTGCCTGCCCCACCCCCGTGCCTGCCCCACCGCGTGCGTCTGCACCGGCCCGCGGATCTCGCCGACGCCGGGCGCCTGCCTCCGCACGGTGGGTGCTGTCCCGCGGCCCCCGGCATCCCACGCGGTGGGGACGGCACGGGGGCCTGCCCCTACGGAGGGAGCGGATCCATTCTGGGAACGGGGCATGGGATGGCGG
>JACQUR010000082.1 GCA_016210245.1 Chloroflexota bacterium | reverse complement strand
CTCCAGGGCGAAGAGGAACGGAAAGCAACGCGACCGCTCGCCAACAGCAAGATGTGTGCCGGTGGGGATCAGTGGACGCGGGTACGCGGAGACACGGGGACGCGGGTACGCGGGGACGCGGGGAGGGGGGACGTGTCTCCGCGTCCCCGCGTCCCCGCGTCTCCGCGCAGCGCGCTTGCCAGCGCTCGTATCACCGTCGAGGGCCGCAGCGCGGCCATGCAGTGCTGGGCAGGCTGGAGGCAGGCATCGTTGCGGAACCAGTTCGGCTCACCGCAGGGGCAGGGGGTGGAGGGGCGCAGGGGGAGAACGTGGGGGGCGCGCGGCAGCCACAGCCGCCACGGGCTGGCGCCGAACAGGGCCAGGGTGGGCACGCCAACCGCCGCGGCGAGGTGCATGATCCCGTTATCGACGCTGACACACGCCCGCGCGCGCCGGAGGGCGCCCGCAACCTGGGGCAGGGTAGTCGGTTTCCACCACGGCCAGGCGACAGAAGAGCTCGCCCCGCAGCCATTGGTCCCGGAAGGCGGCCAGGTTGGCCCGCCAGTCCTCAGTCCTGGACTCCTGGCCTGCCGAGCGGCACGCGCCTTGCCGACCCCCCTGGTGGAGGGAGCGGCGACTATGGTGATGGCGATCGTCGGCATGCTGTTCGTCTTCGGCGGACTCATGCTGGGCCTCTTACTCCTGGGCATGCTGGTGGGTGGCCTGGAGGTCGAGTCCGAGTTGGACGTGGAGCCCTTCGAGCACGAGTCGCCGCCACCGGGCGAGGAGCGGGAGCGTGCCCGCGCGGGCGAGCGCGGGTAGTGAGCGGTGACGGGCGGACGAAGCCGGCGCTCACCGAGTGCCGAAGAAGGCTCCGTGGCCAGGAAGGCGTCGGCTTCGTCCTTCTCTGGCCGGTGCTGCCCGCGCAAGGGTGAGTCGAGGGCCGGGGAGCAGGCTGCTATAATCGGCCCGTGAGCCTGACCCTCCTCACCATGGCGCTGGGTGTGTTCCTGGCCGGGATCGTCAACGGCGCCACCGGACTCGGTTTCTCTATCGTCGCCGGCGCCGCCCTCGCGCTGCTGCTGGACGCCAAGACCGCAGTGCTGCTGATCTCGGTCATCGTGCCGATCCTCACCAGCGTGCAACTGCTGCGTCACCGTGCCCAGGTGCGGCACCTGCGCCGCATCCTGCCCCTGCTCGGGGGCGGGCTGCTGGGTGTGCCCCTGGGCACCTACCTGCTGGCGGTCCTGTCCGGCCGAGCGGTGGCGCTCGTGCTGGGCGCCTTCACCCTGCTCTACGTGTTCACCGGCTTCTTCAAGCTCCGCTTCCGGGTCACGCCGCGCTGGGAGCCGCTGCTCGCACCCCTGGTAGGGGTGAGCGGCGGCATCTGCAATGGGGCCGTCGGCGTCTCCGGCCCGATCCTGGCCAGCTACCTACTCGCGCTCGACATGCCGGCCTCGACCTTCATCTTCTCCCTGGCGGTGATGTTCGTGGTCCAGAGCGCCACCCGACTGGTGGGGCTGATTACCCTGAACCAGATGACCCCTGCCCTGGCGAGCCTGAGCCTGCTGCTGCTGCCGGCCGGCGTGCTCGGCATCCTGAGCGGCATGTGGCTGCAGAGCCGACTGCCCAAGCAGGCGTTCCATCGGGCGGTGCTGCTGGTGCTCTTCGCCGCTGGCAGCAGCCTGATCCAGCGTGGCCTCGCGTAGAGACAGCCCCTCATGCGCCCGCCACAGCTTGGGGCGGGAGGAGTTCTGGCCACGGCAATGGGCTTGACAAACGGGCGCCGGAGCGGATAGGCTGGCGGCAGAAGAGTGGACGAACCTCAAGGCTTCTGTAGATTTCTATAGATTCCTGGAGCATCGGGTGGAGCGAGAGGCCAAGACGGACGCCGCGCAGCCGGATACCCACTGGGTAGGCATGCGCCGCGCGTGCGAGATCCTGGGCGTCAACCAGGCCACCTTGCGCCAGTGGACCGATAGCGGGCGGGTGCGCGCGTTCCTGACGCCCGGCGGGCACCGGCGCTACGCAGAGCACGACCTGCTCGCCCTGACCGGGCAGGCGGCCCCGGCAAGCGACCTGCCCGCGCTGGAGACGCTGCTGATCCGCAGCCGCGAGCGCTACGAGAGCGTCATCCGCCAGTGCCTCCACGCCAACCCCTGGTTCCAGAGCTTCGACCAGCAGGCCCGCCTTCACTTCCGCATCCTGGGCAACTCGATGCTCAACCTGCTCACCGCCTACGTGGTGGCTCCCAGCCGTCGCGAACGCCAGCGCTGTCTGGAGGAAGGGCGGGAGGTGGCGACCCAGTATGGCCAGCAGGCGGCCGACCTCGGGCTGAGCCTCACGGACGCCACGGAGGCGTTCCTGCTGTTCCGCAACCCGGTGCTGGAGAGCGTCAGCCAGTGGCTGCGCGCGCCCCACGCTCAGAACGTGCAGACGGGAGAGGTGCTCAAGCGCATGAACCACTTCATGGACCAGGTGCTCGTCGCTCTGGCGGCCGCCCACGAGCAGCGCCAGGCGATGGCGCCCGGGCAGGTGCAGGTCCAATGAATCGCTACTACCCGGCCTTCCTCGACCTGAAGGATCGGCGCTGCGTCGTCGTGGGCGGCGGCGCCGTCGCCACCCGCAAAGTGCAGGCGCTCATCGAGGCCCAGGCGCGGGTCACGGTGATCGCGCCGCAGCTCAGCGCCGAGCTGCAGCCGCTGGTGGGCGCGGGCGCGGTCGAGCACGCTACTCGGGCCTACGAGCCCGGCGACCTGGCCGGAGCGTTCCTGGCTATCGCCGCGACCGACGACGCGGCCGCGAATGCGCGGGTGGCGCGGGAGGCGCGCGCGCGGGGCGTGCTGGTCAACGCTGTGGACGACCTGCCTAACTGTGACTTCATCGCCCCGGCCATCGTCAAGCGGGGCGACCTGGTCGTGGCCATCTCTACCGCCGGCAAGAGCCCGGCCTTCGCCCGTCGCCTGCGCGAGGAGCTGGAGCAGCTCCTGTCCGATGACTACCTGGCCTTGCTCGACTTGCTGGGCGAGGTGCGGACGGAGCTGCGCCGCCAGGGCATCGTTCGCTCGGGCGAGGTGTGGCACCAGGCGGTCGACCAGGAGGTGCTCGACTGCTTCCGGCGCGGCGAGCGGCAGGCGGCGCGCCGGCGCCTGGTGGAGCGCCTGCGGGCCAGCGCGCCCCGGGCGGCCTCCTGAGCGCCTCGCCATGCCGATCCTGGTCCTCGGCCTCAGCCACAAAGAGACCCCGGTCGTGCTGCGGGAGCGGCTCGCCTTCCGCGCTGACGACCTGCCCGCCGCCCTGCGCGCTCTGCGCGACTACGTTTCTGAAGGGGCGATCCTCTCCACCTGCAACCGCACCGAGGTCTACGCCCTGGTGGGCCACCGTGACACTGGCCTGCGGGCGGTGCGCCGTTTCCTGGCCGACTGGCACCACCTCCAGCCCTCGGACCTCGCCCTCCCGCTCTACGAGCGCTGGCAGGAAGAGGCCGTGCGGCACCTCTTCCGCGTAGCCAGCGGCCTCGACTCGATGATCCTGGGCGAGCCACAGATCCTCGGCCAGGTCAAGCGCGCCCGCGAGGCGGCGCTGGCGTGCGAGTCGCTGGGCGCAGTGCTCGAACGCCTCGTCCGCCAGGCGGTCGAAGTGGGCAAGCGGGCGCGAACCCAGACCGGCATCAGCCGCAACGCGGTCTCGGTGCCCTCCGCCGCGGTCGAGCTGGCCCGCCGCTCGCTGGGCAGCCTGCAGCAAGCGCGGATGCTGGTGGTGGGCGCGGGCGAGATGGGCAAGCTGGCGGCGCTGGCTCTGGCCGACCAGGGCGCGGGCGAGGTGATCGTGACCAGCCGCAGCCCGGCCAACGCGCGGCGGTTGGCCGACGCGGTCCGTGGGGCCCCGGTGGCCTTTGCCGCCCTCCCGGACGAACTGGCCCGCGCCGACGTCGTCCTGAGCTGCACCAGTGCCCCCGTGTACGTGATCGGCCTGGAGATGGTCCAGCGCGCGATGGGTTCGCGGCGTGGCCGCCCGCTGGCGCTCATCGACATCGCGGTCCCGCGCGACGTGGACCCGCGGGCGCGGGAGATGGACGGGGTCTACCTCTACAATGTCGACGACCTGGAGGCGGTCTGCGCGGCCAACCTGGAGCTGCGGCGGGCCGAGGCGGCCCAGGTGGAGGCGATCATCGAGCGGGAGGTGCCGCGCTTCATGCAGTGGTGGGACACGCTGGACGTGGTGCCCACCATCGCCGCGCTGGTGGACCGAGCCGAGGCGATCCGCCAGGCCGAGCTGGCCAGGGCCCTGCCCCGCCTGGGCGAGCTGTCCGAGCGGCAGCGCTCTACCATCAACGCCCTGACCGCGGCGATCGTGCAGAAGATGCTTCACCAGCCGATTGCCCGCCTGAAGGACCACGGCGAGGGCGAGGACGGCCGCCTGTTCGTGCCGGCCGTGCGGGAGCTGTTCCAGTTGGACGGGCGCCAGTGAGCGGGCGAAGCTTCCGCATCGGCTCCCGGGGGAGCAAGCTGGCGCTCTGGCAGGCGCAGGCGGTCCAGGCGCGGCTGGTCGAGCGCTTCCCCCAGCACCGCTTCGAGCTCGTGGTGATCTCCACTCGGGGCGACGAGCAGCAGACGGTGCCCCTGGCCTCGCTGGGCGAAGGGGTATTCGTCAAGGCGCTCGAGACGGCGCTGGTCGAGGAGCGGGTCGACTTCGCGGTTCACAGCCTGAAGGACGTGCCCGTCCTGCCGGGCGAGTACGCCGAGGCGCTGGTCCTGGCCGCCTTCCCGGAGCGCGCCGACCCGCGCGACGTGCTGATCTCGCCGGCCGGCCTGCCGCTGCACCAGCTCCCGCCCGACGCCCGGGTGGCCACGGGCAGCCCGCGCCGGGCGGCCCAACTGCTCGCCTTGCGCCCCGACCTGCGCATGGCAGAGGTGCGCGGCAACCTGGACACGCGCCTGCGCAAGCTGCGGGAGCAGGGCCTGGACGGGCTTGTCCTGGCGGCGGCCGGGCTGGCAAGATTAGGCCTCCTGGGCGTGGTGACCCAGTATTTCGAGCCCGAGCAGGTCACGCCGGCCGTCGGGCAGGGGGCGCTGGCGGTGCAGTGCCGAGCCGCCGACACGGCGAGCCGGGCGGTGGCCGTGGCCATCGACTCCGCGGCCCTGCGCCTGGAGGTCAGCGCCGAGCGGGCGGTGCTCGCGGCGCTGGGCGGTGGCTGCCGCGTGCCCGTGGGCGCGCTCGCCCGCGTGGCGGGCGAGCACCTGACCCTCCTCGGGGCCCTGGGGCGCGAGGATGGACGCGGCATCGTCCGTCTCACCGAGCAGGGCCTGCTGGCGCAGGCGGAGCAGCTCGGGCAGCGCCTGGCAGCGCGGCTCAGGGCTGAGTGCTGAGTGCTGAGTGATAAGTGATGAGTGATGAGTTGAGTGGGGCAGAGGCGCCGGGGCGAGTGGTGAGTGGGAGTGCATTGAGCACTCAGCACTCAGCACTCAGCACTCAGCACTCCGGCGTGGCGAAGGGCAAGGTCTACCTGGTGGGGGCGGGGCCGGGGCATCCGGAGCTGATCACGCGGCGCGCGGTGGCCTGTCTGGCCGCGGCGGAGGTGGTGGTCTACGACCGGCTCATTGGCCCGAGCGTGCTGGAGCTCGCGCCGCCACGAGCCGAGCGCGTCTACGTGGGCAAGGAGGGCGGCCGGCACGCGCTGTCCCAGCCGGAGATCAACGCGCTGCTGGTGCGCCTGGGACAGGAGGGCAGGGTGGTGGTCCGCCTCAAGGGCGGCGACCCCTATCTCTTCGGGCGCGGCGGCGAAGAGGCGCTGGCGCTGCTGGAGGCGGGCCTCGACTTCGAGGTCGTGCCCGGGGTGACCTCGGCCATCGCCGCGCCCGCCTACGCCGGCATCCCGGTGACCCACCGTGGGCTGGCCTCCTCGCTGGCCATCGTCACCGGACACGAGGACCCGGAGAAGGACGAGACAGCGCTGCGCTGGGCGCAGCTCGCCACCGCCACCGATACCCTGGTCTTTCTGATGGCCATGGAGAACCTGGAGTCGATCGTCGAGCGGCTGCTGGAGCACGGCCGTCCGGGCGACGAGCCGGCCGCGCTGGTGCGCTGGGGCACCACGCCCGAGCAGGAGACCTTGACCGCTCGCCTGGACCAGCTCGTGGACCGGGCGCGCGAGGCCGGGCTGCGGCCGCCCGCCGTGCTGGTGGTCGGGCGCGTGGTCGCCCTGCGCCCGCAGCTCGCCTGGTACGACCGCCTGCCGCTGCGGGGCGCCCGGGTGCTGGTGACGCGCTCGCGCGAGCAGGCCAGCGGCCTGGCGGCGCGGCTGCGCGAGCTGGGCGCCAGCCCGATCGAGTTCCCGACCATCGCCGTCCAGCCGGTCGAGGCTCCGAGTGAGCTGGACCAGGCGTTGAGCCGCGTGGGGGACTTCGACTGGGTGATCTTCACCAGCGCCAACGGCGTCAGCGCGGCCTTCGAGCGCCTGGACCACCTGGGCCTGGACGCGCGGGCCTTCGCCGGCGCGCGCCTGTGCGCCATCGGGCCCGCCACGGCCGAGGCGCTGCGCACCCGCGGGCTGCGGGCCGACTGGGTGCCGGAGCAGTTCACCAGTGCGGCCATCCTGGAGGGCTTCCGCGGCCGGCACGTCGCGGGGCAGCGCGTCCTGCTCGCCCGAGCCGATATTGCTCCGCCCGACCTGGCGCGCGGCCTGGAGGCGCTGGGGGCGGAGGTGCGCAACGTGGTCGCCTATCGCACCGTCGCGCAGCCCGCGGACGACGACGTGCCGCGCGCAGCCCTGGCGGAGGGGCGGGTCGACGTGGTCACCTGCACCAGCTCGTCCACGGTGCGCAACCTGGTCCAGGCGCTGAACGGACGGACTGACCTGCTGGAGCGGCCGATGCTCGCCTGCATCGGCCCCGTGACCGCGCGCACGGCGCGCGAGTTGGGGCTGCGAGTGGACGTGGAGGCGAGCGTACACACCATCGAAGGCCTGGTCGAGGCGCTGGTGGCGGCCTGGCACAGACAGTCCTGAGTGCTGAGTCCTGAGTCCTGAGTGAGGACGGTGTACTCAGCACTCAGCACTCAGCACTCAGCACTCAGCACTCAGCACTCAGCACTCAGCACTCAGGACTCAGGACTCCGAGGGGAGGGAGCGGATGAGTGGATTCCCTGCCGTGCGGCTGCGGCGGCTGCGGCGGAGCGAGCCGCTGCGAGCGCTGGTGCGTGAGGTGCAGCTCACGCCCGCCGACTTCATCTACCCGCTCTTCGTGACCCACGGGAGCGGGGTGCGCAACCCGATCGGCTCCATGCCGGGCGTGTTCCAGCTCTCCGTGGACCAGGCGCGGCGGGAAGCGGCCGAGCTGGGCGCCTACGGCATTCGCGCGGTGCTGCTGTTTGGCCTGCCGGCCGCCAAAGACGAGCGGGGGTCTGAGGCCTACCACCCGGACGGCATCGTGCAGCAAGCCATCCGCGCGCTCAAGGATGCCGCGCCCGAGCTGGTGGTCATGACCGATGTCTGCCTGTGCGAGTACACTAGCCACGGCCACTGCGGGGTGGTGGAGCAGGGGCGGGTGCTGAACGATCCGACCCTGGAACTGCTGGGGGAGATGGCGCTCTCCCACGCCCGGGCGGGGGCGGACGTGGTGGCGCCCTCGGACATGATGGACGGGCGGGTGGGCGCCATCCGTCGAGTGCTGGACGAGCAGGGCTTCGCGGATACGGCGATCATGGCCTACTCGGCCAAGTTCGCCTCGGGCTTCTACGGACCGTTCCGCGAGGCGGCGGACTCGGCGCCCCAGTTTGGCGATCGGCGCGCCTACCAGATGGACCCGCCCAACGCGCGGGAGGCGATGCGCGAGCTCGAGCTGGACGTAGCCGAGGGAGCGGACCTCATCATGGTCAAGCCCGCCCTCGCCTACCTGGACCTGGTGCGGCGCGCTCGCGAGCGCTTCGATCTGCCCCAGGTGGCCTACAACGTCAGAGGGGAGTACGCCATGGTCAAGGCCGCGGCTCAACTGGGCTGGATCGACGAGCGGCGCATCGCCCTGGAGATCCTGACGGGCATCAAGCGCGCGGGGGCGGACCTGATCATCACCTATCACGCCAAAGATGCGTGCCGGTGGCTCGAGGAGGATTTTCGGTGTCGCACAACCACCACTCGCGCTGGTACCTTCCGGAAAACGACTGATCGGCCTGGCAACCGCTACTGATTCGACGAGGCCATCCAGGCGGCGATCTGGGCACGTGAGCTAAACCCGAGCTTGTTCAGAATGCTGCGGACGTGGCTATCGACGGTGCGCTCAGAGATGAACAGGCGCGCTCCGATCTGCTTGTTGCTCAGGCCGTCGGCGACCAAGCGTGCGACATCTGCTTCTCGCTTCCCGAGCAAGCCCGCGCCCGCATCGTCTGAAGTCGCGGCGGCAACATAATGAAGGCGATCGTCTGCCACGAGTACGGCTCACCGGATGTCTTGAAGCTCGAAGAAATCAACACGCCGGTCGTCCCGGAGGACGGGGTGCTGGTCCGCGTGCATGCGTCTTCCGTGAACCCACTGGACTTGACCATGACGGGAAAGGTGTACTTCGTCCGACTGGTGACCGGGCTGCGTAAGCCGAAACGCACGCTGTTGGGCGTCGACTTCGCGGGGACGGTCGAGGCGATCGGCAGCAACGTCACGCGGTTTCAACCCGGTGACGAGGTATTCGGCGTGAGCCGCGGGGCCTTCGCCGAGTACGTCTGTGTCCCCGAGGATCGAGCCGTGGTCCACAAACCAGCCAACCTGACGTTCGAGCAAGCCGCGGCCGTCCCGGTGGCGGCCGTCACCGCGCTGCAGGGGCTGCGCGACAAGGGGCAGATCCAGCCAGGGCAGAAGGTGCTCATCAACGGCGCCTCAGGGGGCGTGGGCACGTTCGCCGTGCAGCTTGCCAGGGCGTTCGGAGCGGAAGTGACCGGCGTGTGCAGCACGAGCAATGTGGACCTCGTCCGCTCGCTTGGCACCGACCACGTCATCGATTACCGCCACGAGGACTTCACCCGCAGCGGACAGCGTTATGACCTGCTGCTCGACATCGCGGGCAACCGGTCGTGGGCGGAGTACCGGCGGGTCCTGAAGCACAGGGGCACCCTCGTGTTGGCCGGAGTCGCGGGAGTGAAAGGCAATCGGTGGATCGGCCCGCTCGGTCATCTGGTTACCGTGCCCCTGGCGTCGCTGGGCGCGAGCCAGAAAGCGGTCTTTTTCCTGGCCCACGTGAACAAGGAGGATCTCGTGGCCCTCAAAGAGTTGCTCGAAGCCGGCAAGGTGATGCCGGTCATCGACCGACGGTACGACCTGCGCGGCGTCCCCGAGGCACTCAGCTATCTCGGAGCAGGACACGCTCGAGGGAAGGTCGCCATCACCGTTTGAAACCAGGTTAATGACGAGAAATGTTCGGGGTCACTCTACAATCTGGCCCTCGCCGCCCCCGGGGAGCTATCGCTGGGGCTGTGGCTCCTCGTGGTCGGCGTGAACGCTCAACGATGGAAGGAGCAGGCCAGCGCCGCAGGGGATGGCCGGTCGTAGCGCGCCACCGCAGATCCTCGCTCTGGCGAGGCAGGCCCAGGAACGCGCTGCTGGCGCAGAGCTTCCTGCGCGGCGCGGCCGACCTAGGCAAGGAGCGAGGCGGCTAGCGCGCACCTCGCAGGAGCGCGGGCCAGCGCGACACGTCTGGCAGGTATGGTCGACGTGCCACCGCGACCACTCTGCCAGGAGGAACCAATGGTTCGCCGCCATGCTAGCACACCCGCGGAACGAGTGGCAGTTGTGAGCACTTTGCTGACCCAGGCCGGCCGCTACGGGCTGGTGGTGGGCCTGAGCCGTCGGCTGGGCGTCTCCCGCCAGACCCTCCACACCGCCCTACACCGCCCATACGATCGTTCGGAACACTTGAGCGGCTCCGTCGTCTACAATAACACCAACTCCGTGTTTCCGTGTCTCCGTGGTGAGTTTGGGAAGCGCCATCGTGGAGAGCCTGCGCCTGCGTCGTCCCCTGGCTGTGCTCGACCTGGAAGCGACCGGCCGATCGCCCTTCACCGACCGCATCGTCGAGATCGCGGTGCTGAAGCTCTACCCGAACGGCGAGCGGGACTTTCGCTGCAAACGGGTACACCCGGGGATGCCCATCCCTCCCGAGGCGACACGGGTACATGGGATCACCGATGCGGACGTCATGGGCGAGCCCGAGTTCGCCCGCTATGCCCGTGGCCTCCACGAGTTCCTGTCCGACTGCGACTTCGCAGGCTTCGGCATCGCCCGCTTCGACCTGCCGCTGCTCCGCACCGAGTTCCAGCGCGCGAAGATCGAGTTCTCCGTGCAGGGCCGCGCCGTGATCGACGCGCTGGCCATCTTCCATACGAAAGAGCCCCGCGACCTGGCGGCCGCGATGGAGTTCTTCTGCGGGCACGCCCACCCCAAACCGCACGCCTCGAAGGAGGACGTGCTGGCCGCGCTGGAGGTGCTGGAGGCCCAGCTTGCTCGCTACGAGGACCTGCCCCGAGAGGTCGAGGCCCTGCACCAGTTCTGCGATCCCTCCAGCGGCGACCGGATCGACTCGGACGGCAAGTTCGTCTGGAGGGACGACGTGGCCGTCATCGCCTTCGGCAGGCACGAGGGTACCCCGCTGGCCCAACTGGCGCGCGAGCTGCCCGACTACCTGCGCTGGGTGCGGAACGGCAACTTCTCGCCGGAGGTCAAGGAGATCGTCCGCAACGCCCTGGAAGGGCGATTCCCAGAACGGGGAGTGCAGATTTGAGATTTGAGAGTGTAGAGTGAAGGCACTCTTCACTCTGCACTCTCAAATCTCAAATCTGCACTCTCAAAGCGGCTCACCAGCCAGGCCGCGGCCAGCGCCAGCGCTGCTCCGACCAGGTAGGGCAGGGAGACGCCGCGATCGAACAGCCAGCCGGCCAGCAACGGGCCAACCGCCCGTGCCGCCGCTGAGAGCGACTGGCCCAGGCCCAGCACCCTGCCCTGCTCGTGCGCGCCGCTCTGGCGCGAGAGCAGGCTGGAGAGGGTGGGCGTGGCCAGGCCCTGGCTCAGGGCGAGCACCCCCAGGACCACCAGGGCCAGGGCGAAGCTGGGCGCCAGCGGAATGGCCAGCAGCGCCAGGCCCATGAGCAGCGCGCCCGTGGTCGCCAGGGCGCGCTCGCCATAGCGGGCGTTGAGGCGGCCGATGAGCCCGCCCTGGACCACGGCGATCACGACGCCCACGTAGGTGAAGACCAGCCCCAGGCCGGCGGCGTCGAGCCCGAAGCGCCGCTCGCCGAACAGGGCGAAGGTGGCCTCCATGCTCACAAAGGCGAAGGTGGCCAGGAAGGTCGAGCCGAGGGTGCGGCCGAGGGACGGGCGCTGGAGGGCCAGGGGCAGGTTGGCTAGGGGAGGCCAGGCGCGGAGCGGGGCGGCGCGCCCGGCGGGCCGCGACTCGGCGAGGGCGAACCAGCCGAAGGCGAGGTTGGCAGCCGCCAGGCCAGCAGCAGCAAAGGCGGCGGCGCCGAAGCCGAAGCCGCTCAGCCCGGCTCCGAGGGCCGGGCCAAAGACGAAGCCCATGCCGATGGAGGCGCCGAGCAAGCCCATGTACTTCGCGCGCTCGGCGGGCCGGGTCACGTCGGCAATGTAGGCCTGGGCGGTGGCGATGCTGCCGCCGAACAGACCGGCCAGGGTCCGCCCGATCAGCAGCAGGGCCAGGGTGCCGGCCAGGCCGGTGAGGGTGAGGGAGAGGGCGGAGCCGGCCAGGCTCAGCAGCAGCACCGGGCGGCGGCCTACGCGGTCGGAGAGGCGGCCCAGCAGCGGCGCGCCGACGAACTGGGCGGCCGAGTAGGCGGTCAGCAGCGCGCCCACCCACACGCCGCTGGCGCCCAGGCGCTCGGCATAGAAGGGCAGGACCGGCAGGATGATGCCGAAGCCCAACAGGTCGACGAACACGGCCAGGTAGACGACGAGCAGGGGGGAGCGACGCACAGAGACCTCAGGCAGAATGAAATGGCCAAGAGTGACTATAGGGCATGGCACGTGGCACGACCAAGAAGGGGGGAGGGATAGGGCTATTCAGTTGTCCGGTTTCGAGCGGTCGCGGGATGGTCACCTGCCGCCCTGAAGGGCAGGCCTAACGCCCAGGCCCGCCCTTCAGGGCGGCAGGTGCGGACAACTGAATAGCCCTGGGGGCAGGGACTGGTGGCGAGCAGACGCTTGCCCGAATGGCGTACAATAGGACCCCTTTCTACCCCAACCCGGCTCTCGGCGGGGTGAGCTTCCGCTACCGGGGGCTTGCACACTAGCAGGCCGGGACGTGACGGGCGAGGCACGAGGACTCGTCCGTCGAGCTGACGAGGAGGCAGACATGGCAACGCTTACCCTGGAGCTACAAGGACTGGAGGGGAATGGCTCCGCCCCGGCCGAGTACGACCTCACGGAGCTGCGGCAGCACAAGTGGGAGTGGGACCGCGTGGTGAAGGCCACCCACCTCACCAACTGCGCCTACCAGGAAGCCTGTAGCTTCAACCTCTTCGTAAAGGATGGCGTGGTCCTGCGGGAGGAGCAAGCCGCCAACTACCCGGCCCTCAACGATCCTGACGCGCCCGACGTCAACCCCCGGGGCTGCCAGAAGGGCGTGTGCTACGCCCAGCGCATGTACGACCCCACCCGCCTCAAGTACCCAATGAAGCGGGTGGGTGAGCGGGGCGAGGGCAAGTGGAAGCGTATCTCCTGGGACGAGGCCCTGACCGAGGTGGCGGATACGCTCATCGACACCCTGGTCAGCGAGGGGCCGGATCGAATCGTCCAGGGCGGCGGGAGCCACGTGCCAAACACCGGCAGCGAGGGCATGGCTGCCAACGCCTTCTTCATCGCCCTGGGCGGCCCCCTCTCCAACGTGACCGCTGACAACGGCGACGAGCACCAGGGCGCCGCGGTCACCTTCGGCAAGGTGATCCTGGACGGCTCGGCGGATAACTGGTTCTACGCGGACATGGTCCTCATCTGGGGCGGTAACCCGGCCTACACCAACATCCCCAACTACCACTTCATCGCCGAGGCTCGCTACAACGGCGCCAAGGTGGTGGCCATCTGCCCGGACTACAGCCCCTCGGCCGTGCATGCCGACCAGTGGGTACCGGTGGAGGTCGGCACCGACGCTGCCCTGGCCCTGGCCCTGGCCCAGGTCATCCTCAAGCAGCGGCTGTTCAAGGCGGACTTCGTGCGCGAGCAGACCGACCTGCCCCTGCTGGTGCGGGCGGACACCGGCCGCTTCCTGCGCGAGAAAGACCTGAAGCGAGGCGGGCGCGAGGACGCCTTCTACCTGTACGACCAGGCCACGGGCCAGGTGGTGGAGGCGCCGCGCAAGAGCCTGGTGCTGGGCGACCTGGTCCCGGCCCTGGAGGGCGAGTACCAGGTCCAGACGCTGCACGGCCCGGTGCGCGTGCGGCCAGTGTGCGAGCTGCTGCGGGACCATCTCAACACGCGGTTCACGCCGACGCAGGCGGCGCAGATCACCGGGGTGCCGGCGCCGACGATCGAGCAACTGGCGCGGGAGATCGCGGCGGCCCGAGGGGTGGTCAACATCACCACCGCCAACTGGGGCAAGTTCTACCACGGCGACCTGATCGAGCGGGCCATCATCCTGGTCTTCGCCCTGTGCGGCCACATGGGCCGCAAGGGGGCCAGCTACAACGCCTTCCCGGCCCTCGGGCTCGACACCGCCCTGGCCGGGGTGGAGCGCCACGGGCGGCGCATGCTCCTGGCGGCCGCGGGCTCGGACCCCCGCTACGCTGCCTGGAAAGAGGATGGCTACACCACCGAGATGATCCTGCTGGAGTACACCCGCCAGGCGGTCTCGAGCGGGGCGGTGGCGTTGACCAGCATGGTCCATTACCTCCATGGCGGGCTGCTGGAGCTGAGCGAGCGCGCCCAGAGCTGGGACCCCCACCTGAAGCGCCCGCTGGGCGAGTACGTGGCCGAAGCGCTGGCCAGGGGCTGGCAGGTGGTCGTCCCGCCGGCCGACAGGGCGCCGCGCGTCCTGCTGCAGGTGGGCGGCAACGTCTTCCGCCGCGGGCGCGCGACCGACCAGTTCCTGGCAGCCCTGCTGCCCAAGCTCCAGCTCATCGTCTCGGTCGACTGGCGCATGTGTACCACCGCCCTGTACTCCGACTACGTCCTGCCGGCCTGTGGCTGGTACGAGCGCACCACCGTCTCGCTCTTCGACAACCCGCTCGCGCCCTTCGCGCACGTGAACGACCGGGCGGTGCCGCCGCTGTACGAGTCGTTGAGCGAGTGGACCATCTACGTCCGCCTGGCCCGCGCGCTCTCGCAGCGGGCCCGCGAGCGCGGCATCCTGTCCTTTCAGGGCAGGGATGGCAAGGAGCGGCGCCTGGACCGGCTGGAAGACCAGGTCACGGCGGGTGGGCTCTACGCCGAGGACGACGACGAGGGCCCGGCCCGGGACGCCTTCGTGAACGCCGGCAACGTGGAGCCGCTGAGCTGGGAAGAGTTCAAAGAGCGCGGCATCGCTGCCTACACCAGCATCGGCACCGGTCCCAGGTCCATTGGCAACGCCTGCGACCTCGTGCCCGGCGAGCCCGTGGTGCCCCTGACCTGGCACACGGACAAGAAGGAGCCCTATCCCACCCTCACCCGGCGCATCCAGTTCTACCTCGATCACGACTGGTACCTGGAGCTGGAGGAGCACCTGCCCACCCACAAGGAGCCGCCGAAGGCCGGCGGGGACTACCCGCTCCAGGTGACCGGCGGCCACGCCCGCTGGAGCGTCCACAGCGACTGGATCGACGACGCCCTCCTGCTGGGCCTCCAGCGGGGCGAGCCCACCATGTTCATGAGCGCCGAGGACGCGCAGGCGCGGGGCATCCGCGACGGCGACCTGGTGG
>JACQUR010000112.1 GCA_016210245.1 Chloroflexota bacterium | reverse complement strand
TGACCAGCTTCCAGTAGCGGCTGATCTCCCCCTCGCGGGTCCGCTCCTGGAAGCTGAAGACCAGGCCCTTCTCGTCGAACTTCCTGAAGAAGGCCTCCCAACTGATGGGCTCCAGCCGCTCGCGCTCCGTGCCGTAGCCCGGGAACTCGATTCGCAGCAGGCCGGGGTCTTCGTCCGTGCCGGTGCCACCCACATGGGCGGGGCGCCCGCCCCGCTCCTCCGCCCAGCGGCGGATCTCCTCGTGGTCGGTGGTGAGCTTGCTCTCACCCAGGTGCGCTTCTTCCCGCTCGCGCTTCTCAGGCATCTGCGTGTACCTCGTGGATAGAGATGACGCTGCTAGCCTGGCCGGCAAGGGGCGTGCCCCAGCGACACCTCCCGGGGCACGTGCTTTGCCACCGCTCAGAGTGTGGTGAGCAGCGGCCGCGGAGACCAGGGGAGAGGCTGAGCAGATGGGCCTGCAATCGACGAACCCTGCGACGGAGGAGGTGCTGGCCTGCTTCGACGAGTTCACGCCGGCTCAGATCGAGCAGGCGCTGGCCGAGGCGGCGGCCACATTCCCAGCCTGGCGCCGGTGTACGTTCGCGGAGCGCGGCGAGTTGATGCGCCGAGCAGCCGCCTACCTGCGCGTGTACTGCCACCGCTTCGCCCGCCTCATTACCCTGGAGATGGGCAAACCCATCGCCCAGGCCGAGGCGGAGATCGAGAAGTGCGCGTGGAACTGCGACTTCTACGCCCAGCACGCGGAGCGGTTCCTGGCCGACCAGCCCGTGCGGACCAATGCCCGTTCGAGCTACGTGGCCTTCGAGCCGCTGGGCGTGATCCTGGCGGTGATGCCCTGGAACTTCCCCTTCTGGCAGGTGTTCCGCTTCGCCGCGCCGACGCTGATGGCCGGCAACACCGCCGTCCTCAAGCACGCCTCCAACGTGCCCCAGTGCGCCCTGGCGATCGAAGAGGTCTTCCAGGGTGCGGGCTTCCCACCGGGCGCGTTCCGGACCCTGCTGGTTTCTGCCGGCGCAGTGGAGCCAATCATCGCCGACCCACGGGTGCGGGCGGTGACGCTCACCGGGAGTACGGGCGCGGGCGCCAGGATCGGCGAGCTGGCCGGACGTTACCTCAAGAAATCGGTGCTGGAGCTGGGTGGCTCCGACCCGTTCATCGTGCTCGAAGATGCCGACCTCCAGGCTGCGGCGGAGCTGGGCGTCCAGGCGCGGTTCAAGAACACCGGCCAGAGCTGCAGCGCCGCCAAGCGCTTCATCGTCGTCGAGGCGGTGGCCGATGAGTTCGAGCGGCGCTTCGTCCAGGCGGCGGCGAAGCTGCAGATGGGCGACCCGCTGCTGCGGCAGACCCAGCTTGGCCCGCTGGCGCGGCCCGACCTGCGCGACCAACTGGAGCGCCAGGTGCAGACCTCCGTGGCGCAGGGGGCCCGCCTGGTGCTGGGAGGCCGCCGCCTGGACGGGCGCGGCTACTTCTTCGCCCCAACGGTGCTGAGCGAGGTCACGCGGGGCATACCCGTCTGGCAGGAGGAGACCTTCGGCCCGGTAGCGGCGCTGGCGCGGGTAAGTGACACGGACGAGGCCATCGCGCTGGCCAACGCCTCCCTGTTTGGCCTGGGAGCCAGCCTGTGGACGGCTGACTGGAAGCGCGGCCAGCGGCTGGCCCGCCAGATCGAGGCCGGCTCGGTCTTCGTCAATGGCGTGGTCGCCTCCGACCCCCGGCTGCCCTTTGGCGGCCTCAAGGCCAGCGGCCACGGCCGCGAGCTGGGCGAGTTCGGCATCCGCGAGTTCGTCAACCTCAAGACCATCTGGATCGGCCCCAGCGGCGGGCAGCAGGTCCCGCGGCCCTCCTCGGAGTAATACCAGGTCGGGGCGATTGGTGAAGCGTCCAAGCTCGACCCTACGGATTCAGGCGCTGCACTTGCTTGGCAAAGAGCAGGCACCCGTGGTATTATTTGGTCACGCCGGTTGGTTCTCCGCGTGGTGGCGAGCGGCGCGGAGCCGACGGTGGCATGCGGAAGTGGCGCAGCGGCAGCGCGTCTCCTTGCCAAGGAGAAGGCCGCGGGTTCGAATCCCGTCTTCCGCTCCCGGGGACCCGAACGGGTCCCCTTTTTCGTTGTGCGGCGTGGATATACTATCCACTGCGGCGGTCGAAGTCCGTGCTCGCAGTGGCCACCCGGACGCTCGCTCGTCGCGGTACTCTGTGCTTCAGCAAGAAGGGGGCGCCATGAGCTTCAAGGACCTGCGTCAGTTCCTGGACTACCTGGCCGAGCGGGGCGAGCTGGTGACGATCGACGAGCCGGTCGACCCACGCTACGAGGTGGCCGCCTACATCCGCAAGAGCTCCGACCTGGGTGGGCCAACCCTGCTGTTCAAGAACGTGCGCGGCTTCGACATGCCCGTTGTGGGCGGGGTCTTCTGCAGTCCGAAGAAGGCGTTGCTCGCCCTGGAGACGACCGACCACCGGGAGGCGGTGGCGCGCTTCGCCGCGGGACTGCACGAGCCCATCGAGCCGCGCCGGGTGGCCAGCGGACCGTGCAAGGAGATCAAGCTCGTGGGCGACGAGGTGGACCTCACCCGCCTGCCGATCTGCACCTACGGCGAGCAGGATGGCGGGGCGTACATCACGGTCGGGGTCGGGATCAGCAAAGACCCGGAGACCGGCGTCCCCAACGCCGGCATGTACCGCATGCACTACTACGACCGCCAGCACACCGGCCTCAGGATCAGTCCCTACGCCGACCTGCACGTCATGCTTGCCCGGGCCGAGGCGCAGGGGCGCCCGCTGGAGCACGCCGTGGCGCTGGGAGTGGACCCGCTGGTGCAGTTGGCCTCGCAGGCCCACGTCCCGTACGGCACGAACGAGGTGGCGATCGCCGGCGGGCTGCGCGGCGAGCCGGTCGAGGTGGTCGCGTGTGAAACCGTCGACCTGGAGGTACCCGCCACTGCGGAGATCGTCCTGGAAGGGCGGCTCCTGCCGGGCGAGCGGCGCTGGGAGGGGCCGTTCGGCGAGTTCACGGGCTACGTCAGCCCGGCGACGAACTCGCCCATCTTCGAGTGTACGGCCATCACCATGCGCCAGGGCGCCATCTTCCAGGCGGGCCTGACCGGCGCGCCGGTGACTGAGAACCACGTGCTGAAATTCCTGCCCCTGGAGGCCAACCTGCTGGCCGCGCTGCGGGAAACCTACCCTGGCGTCACCGACGTCAACTGCGTGCCCGAGTCCGGAGAGTTCCTGGTGGTGATCGCGCTGAAGCAGCGCTACGCCAACGAGGCCAAGAACGTGCTCTTGAACGCGCTGGGCAGCGTGGTCCACCCGAAGATGGTGGTGGTCACGGACGACGACGTGGACATCCACAACATGACCCAGGTGTGGTGGGCGATCCTGACCCGCTGCCAGCCGGCCGAAGACGTGATCATTGTGCCCCGGGCCGCGGGCGGCCAGCTCGATCCCTCAGCTCCAGCGCCCTTCACCAACTCTCTGATGGGCATGGACGCCACCCGGCCCTTCGGCAAGCCGTTCCCGGAGGTGGTCCGCATCCCGGGCGTCGAGCAGGTGCCGGATTTCTGGCGGAGGCTCGGGGCGAGGGGGTAGGCGGCGATTTTCGGTGGTTCGACTTCCTGCGCCATCCTGCCTCCCTCGTGGGTAATGCTGAGGAGACGCAGGACGCGCCGTCGAGCTCGGAGGAACGCTTCAACCTGCTGGCCAGGGCCGCACGCATGGGGCCCCCCCGTTTCGCCGAACGAACCCAATGCCAGCCCCGCCTGGGCGCCGCCAGACGCTCTTGACACCCAGGCCCGGGACCACTATGATCCGCGCCAGGTCCCGCAACTCCGTGGAGGCACACTTCGACCAGGCTTCACGCATAGGTCCATCGTACACAGCCCAGGGGCGTTCGATACCGTTCACCCAACCGGGAGGAGAGGACATGGACGTATCCGAGGCGCGATTTCCCTTCACCCGCGGACTGTTGACCCTTGCCAGCGTGGCCCTCCTGGCCACGGCGGCCTGCGCACCCCAGGCGGCTGCGCCCACTGCTGCTCCGGCCAAGCCCCCGCCCACCAGCGCCCCCGTGC
>JACQUR010000078.1 GCA_016210245.1 Chloroflexota bacterium | reverse complement strand
TCCAGGGTCCTTCCGCGCGGTAAGGCCCATACTGAGTTCACGCTGGGCAGTGCTGCGTGGGCCGGGGCGACGTCGCCCCGGCCCACGCAGCACTGCCCAGCGTGAACTCAGTATGGGCCTTACCGCGCGGAAGGACCCTGGACCTGGGACTGGAAACGCACGACGATGACGACCGGGTTGCCAAAGAGTGACCGCATAGGCGTGACGCTCCAGACGGAGCGGCTGGCGCTTGCCCTGGGCGAGTCGGCCCAGGTCATCGCCGCGGTCCGCAACCAGAGCCCGTACGTCGACCAGTTCGAGCTGCAGGTGGAGGGCATCGACGCCTCCTGGTACACGGTGAAGACGGAGCGCGCCAGCCTGTTCCCTGGTGACGAGGGCCCGCTCGAGCTGGAGATCAACCTCCCCCTCGACCGCTCGATCGAAGCGGGCGCCCGGACGGTCCGCCTGAGAGTCACCTCCGCGCACGACCCGCAGCACATCACCGCAGTCGAGTTCCCGCTGGACGTGTTGCCGGTCGGTGGCCTGGAGATGACGCTCTCACCCAAGGTAGTGAACACGAGCGGGACTGCGCGCTTTCGCATCATCCTGACCAACCTGGGCAACGCCGACCGCCTGGTGGACCTGACGGCTACCGACCCGGACGAGGTGCTCGTCACCAACCTCGAGCTGGACCGGCTGAACGTGGCGCCGCTGGAGACGGAGGAGGTCGCGCTGCGGGTGCGACCGTTCCGTCCGGCCCTCATCGCGCCGCCGGTGCGCTACGCGTTCAAGGTCTCCGCCTTTCCGTCCGACGTCGAGCTGGCCGAGCCGCTGGCCACCGCCGAAGGGGCGCTGGTCTATCGCGCCCCGTTCACCTGGCTGGCCGTCCTGGCGCCCAGGGTGGTGTCGCTGGTGCGCCTGGCGGCGATACTCGCCATCGTGGCCGCGCTGGTGGTCTGGGTCGCAGGCACGCCGGCCTTGCCGTCCCCCGTGATCGACACACGCCCGACGCGCACGCCGGCCGTCCTCGGAGCGGTGATGGCAGCTCTGGCAGCCTATGCGCCGACGGAGGAGGCCGAGGCGGCCGCGGGCGAGCCGGCCGCGGGCAGCGGCGCGGCGGCAGGGGGGAGCGGCGCGGCGGCCGGAGGCCGGGCCACGGGGGGCGCGGCCCGCGTTGGCATCGCCATTGGCGGGCCCGGCGTCCCGCGCCCCGTTGGCGCCGAGGCGGCGGGCGAGGAACCCCCGCGCATCGCAGTCTTTGACCTGAGCATCCCACCCAACCCCAAACCTGGCGAGCTGGAAGTGACCTGGGAGGTGGAAGGCGCTACCGAAGTCACCGTCGCCGACAATCCCCAGCCGCCGTCCGGCAGCCTGCGCCTGGAGAACGCTCAAGGTGGTGAACTCGAGCTGGTCGCGCGCAACGCCGCCGGGGAAGAGCGGCGGTCGATCGGGATCGTGATCCTGCGCTCGCCGGAGGTAGTGGACTTCCGGGTCAGCCCCGAGTCCGTTCAGCCGAGGCAGCCGGCCATGCTGACGTGGCAGTTGCGGCGGGCCGAGCGGGCCGTGCTGCTGGGGCCGGGGCTCCACCCTCAGGGGCAGGCGGTGAACCCCAGCGCCGGCCAGCTCGAAGTCCGACCGGAGCAGGAGGCGACGTTCTTGCTGGTGGCGGAGAACGCCCTGGGCCGCGTGGAGCGCCGCGTCATCGTGCGGGTGCCTGGGGCGGGCGGCACTCCGGGCACCACTCCGGCCGCCACTTCGACGCCGGCTCCTGCGAGCACCCCGACGCCCGCGCCAACAGTCCCGGCCGGCACCCCCGCGCCCGCGTCCGCCCTGGCCATCCCCACCCCCGCGTCGGAGCCGCCGGCCATCGAGTACTTCGGGCTGGCGGCCTCGCTGGACGATCCCGTACAATCCCTCCCGCTCCAGTGGCAGGTAAGCGGGGCGAACGAGATTCGCCTCGAGCGCGGCGACCCGCCAACCGGCGGACCCAGGCCCTACCAGGCCCTGGAGAGCACCGAGTACCGGCTCACGGCCAGCAACGCGTGGGACAGCGTGAGCCGCTTTTTCACCGTCTACGTCCTGCGTCCGCCCAGCATCGACGTGTTCGAGTCCGACCGGACGCCGATTCGGCCCGGCGAAGGGGTCCGCCTGAGCTGGCAGGTTTCGGGCGCGGAGCGCGTGTTCCTGGATGGGCAGCCATTGCAGTCCGTGTCGGCCGGCTTCACCCACACCATCCCCGCGACCACCCGCGAGTACGAGCTGCGGGCGGAGAACGCCATTGGCACGATCACCCGGCGCGTCCTCGTCGTCGTCAACCCAGGGGGCAGGCTTGGCGCGCAGACCGTTGCCTCGCCCGCCCCACCGGCGACCGCGACGCCGACGCCCCGCCCGGGAGGCTGAGAGCCTGTCTATGGTCTATCTGAATCACGGGTCCGACCCATACCAACGTGTACCGCGGCTACGGAGGCACAGATGTTGACGAAGACCATGCGTGTCGAGATGACTCCGAACCGGATCGACGTGGAGCCAGGCAGCACGCCTGGAGAGATGGCGATCTCTATCCAGAACACGAGCCGCGTGGTCGAGCAGTACACCACTGAGGTGGTCGGCCTGCCCGCGGACTGGTACACGGCTCCCGTCGCCAGCGTCGGGCTCTTCCCCCAGGACAGCGAGCAACAGAAGATCACCTTCCATCCGCCGAAGCGCTCCGGCGTCAAGGCGGGCACCTACCCGTTCCGAGTCGTGGTCCGCGCGCGCGGCGGGGGCGAGGAGGAGGCCCTGGATGCGGTCCTGCAGGTCCGCGGGTTCGCGGTCTACCGGCTGGATCTGTCACCCCGTCGGCAGACGTCCCGCGGGGAGGGCGTGTACCGCATGCGACTCTCGAACACCGGCACGGCCGACGTGAAGCTGAGGCTCGACGCGCGCGATGAAGAGGAGACCTGCAAGTTCACGTTGCTGAAGGAGCAGGCGGTCCTGGTGCAGGCGGGCGACAAGATCGAGGTGCCGCTGCGCGTTCAGCCGAAGCGCCGCAAGCTGGTGGCACCGGACGAGACGTACAGCTTCACGGTGAGCGCCCGTCCAGAGGGCTCCGACGACGAGCCGAAAGAAGTGACCGCGCAGTACACGTTTCGGGCGTTGCTGCCATCCTGGGCCCCCCTCCAGCGCCTGGCCGTCATCGGGGTGGTGATCGTAGTCGGCCTCGTGGCCGTGGACGCCCTTGTCTCCACGGGCGTCGCTACGGAGTTCCCTCGCCGGGTCGAGATCGCCGGCGCCCGGATCCAGACGGCGGTGTGCGGCGTGCCGGTCTTCGACCGCGTCTGCGGTCTCCAGGCGCCGCCGCGGGCGCCGGTCGTGGCCACGCCGATACCCCAGCCAACGCCCCAGCCCACATTGGCACCCGCGCCCACGCCCGGCCCGTGCGCTTTCCAGTTCGGGTTCAAGGACTTCATGGATGCCGCCAGAGACCTGGTCGGCGCATGCGTCACCGATGTCTCCTACGACAGCTTTGGCAACGCCCTGCAGCACACCAGCAAAGGCGTGCTGTTCTGGCAGAAGAGTACCAACTCGGTGTACTTCTTCACCGAGAACCAACTCTACCTTTTCGCCAACGGAGTGGTGCAGAAGGTCGCCTGGCCGGACGAGTCTCGGAGCTAGACCAGGGCAAGGTGGAAAGGGCGGCGGACCCGAACACGAAGAGGCGCATCCAGCTCAGCCCGCCTGGACCAGCGGGTACGTGGGGATGAACTGAGCGGTGCCGACTTTGACGGGCACGGGATCGGGGATCGGGCCCACGGGCGTGATCTGCTGAGCCGGGGTCTGCACCTGGAACATGGCGGGGAACGTCCCTCCCTTGATCAGGATGGGCTTCCCGTTGATCGTGCGCTGGGTCATGTTGGCCGGCAACAGGATCACCTTGAGGGTGCCCATGCCCGGAATGACAAATGGGGGCGAGGTATAGGGCAGGGGGACCTGCAGGAACTTGGGCAGCTCGTCGCCGAACAGGCAGATCGGCTGGCCCATCACCTGCACCGTGGAGCCGCTGCCGACGAGGGGGATCGGGGCCATGATCGGCGGAATCAGGACCGGCGGCGGGATATTGAACTTGATCATATCGCCGGTCTTGATGATGACGTCAGGCATAGCACCACCCCCTCATGTTTTTCCCCTTGCCCGGGCCTGGAGCCACTCTAAACCTTGATTGGCGCAGCGTCAAGGGGTTGGTCCTGCTTCCCTTTTGGGGTTGGTCCTAGCCCCCTTCACCCGCTGCGCAAGCCCACGCCAGTACGGTGTGCAACACCGCACCGCGACGCGCGGCTCATCGAGCGGCCCTGCCACGCCAGGTGGCGATTGGCACCTGGGCGCCCGCCGCACGTGCGGCAGGCGCCCAGGACATCGCTGGCGACCAGTTCAGCGCTGGCGGCCAGTCGGTGCGTATGCCGGGGCGAAGATGGCGTGGGTGGGGCGGATCTCGATCTGGGGCTGGCCCTGAATGCCAAGCTGCTGGATGCCGGGCATCAACCGGGTGTCCACGAACCGCTGGAACGCCTCGGCGGACTCCCACACGTCGGTCACGTGTATGCCCTGCCCGCTGAAGGAGACGACGTGGTACATCGCCCCGGTTGGAGGATCGCCCTCCAGGTTGATCAGTTTCCGCGCGGCGTCGTATTGCTCGGGGGTGAAACCCCTCCAGACCATCTCCATCACGATTGGCATGACCCTATCCCTCGCGCAGCGAAGTACGGCTACCATAGCCGCCCTCTTCAAGGGTGCGCCTGCCGAGTGCTCGGTTGGAAGCCCAAAAGGTGTTCAGTTGGTGGCCATTTTCCGGGTCGTCTGGCGCTCGGGCTTCCCCAGCAGACTGTGAACTGTCGATTGTCGACTGTCGACTCGGTCTGGAGTGGCGGTCAAGCAAAACGTAATCGCTCTCGTTACCCGGATATGCCCACCCGTTTGTCGCGCGTAACCCGAGGTGGCGGACAGTTGACGCCGCTGGCCCAACCCGGTACCGTGGCCGCATACCGAACGCGCACGACCGGGCCATCAGTGGCCCGCACCAGGATCTCAAGAGCGGCGAGGAGGGACCGACATGAGCACGCAAACGGTACGGGCCATGGTGTTGCGGGAGCCGGACCGGCTCGAGCTGCAGGAGTTCGACTGGCCGCGGATCGGCCCGGACGAGGGGCTGCTGGAAGTGGAGCTGGCCGGCATCTGCGGCACGGACGTCAAGTACTTCCACGGCAAGCTCGCCATCCCGCTGCCGCTGATCATGGGCCACGAGATCCTGGGCCGCATCGCCGAGGTGGGCGAGCGCTTCGCCGAGCGCTACCAGCTCCGGGTGGGCGACCGGGTGGTGGTGGAAGGCTCCGTGCCTTGCTGGTCGTGCCTGGAGTGTCAGACCGGCAGCTACCGCTTCTGCAAGAGCCGCAAGGGCTACGGCACCACGACCTCGTCCAGCCTGCCGCCCCATCTCTGGGGCGCCTACGCCAGCCTGATGTACCTGGCGCCCGGCTCCATCGTTCACAAGGTGTCCCGAGAGGTCCCGGCCGAGGCGGCGGTGCTCTCCAGCGGGGTCATTGCCAATGGTATCCAGTGGGGACGCACCATGAGTGGGCTGAAGCACCAGGATACCGTGGTGGTCCAGGGCTGCGGGCCGCAGGGGCTGGCCTGCGCCCTGGTGGCCCACGAGTGCGGCGCGGATCGAGTGATCGTGACCGGGCTCTCGCGCGACGCCGACCGGCTGGCCCTGGCGCGCGAGTTCGGAGCCGACCGGACCATCGACGTCGAGCGCGAGAACCCGGTCGAGGTGCTCCGCGACCTGACCGGCGGGCGGATGGCCGACGTGGTAGTGGACGTGTCGGGCAGCCCGAAGGCCATCGCCACCTCGATCGAGCTGGTGCGCAAGCAGGGCACGATGGTGCTGGGTGGCCTGACCGGCAAGGACACCATCACCTCGCTCAAGAT
>JACQUR010000077.1 GCA_016210245.1 Chloroflexota bacterium | reverse complement strand
GCGGATTGAGGCGCTCCCGTGCCTCAATCCGCAATCCGCAATCCGCAATCCGCAATCGCCTCAGCTCTTCTTCACCAGCACGCCCAGGGCGTTGGTGGTGCCCTTGCGGAAGACGACCCGCACCTGGTCGCCGTTGGCAGGGCTGCTGCCCGAGGGCAGGATCACGGCGCCGCTGAGCGAGAACGTCTTGCTCACGTCCAGGTCGTCGTTGGTGACGGTGAGGCTGCTGGACGAGACGTTGGACGCCTGGCCGCCGAACAGCTTGATGGTCTTGCCCGTCAGGTGGACCTCCTTGGCCGTGAAGGTGGTGCTGTCGGTGCGCTTGCCGCGCACGATCACCTCGTCGCCAGCGCGCAGGTCTTGCGCCCTGGTGATGATGCCGCTCAGCTTCTTGCCGCCTGGAATGCTGAACCTGGAATCGGCCGCGGAGACGGTCACCACGCCCTTCCTGGTCTGGAGCTGGAAGGACGAACTGGTAGGTGTCGACACCACCGTACCGTGAATGGGCCTGGCCTTGTGTGCTTGAGCCTTCTCCTCTTTGGCCTCGGCGGTCCCGATCAGGCCCAGGAGCAGGGCCAGCACCGCCATCAGGGCGAGCGCAACACGAACCAACCTCATCGTCGAGCCTCCTGTGGGTGGAATTCAGGTTCATTAACGAAGCTGCGGCCAGTTTGTGACGCGCCGACCTGTGCTACCCTTACGCACGCATCTTCTCTCTTGGAGCAAGGCCGTGGTGGGAGATCATCCGGGGGAACTGGCTCGGAGGGCCGGGCCGTCGCTCATCGATCTGGCCCGAGCGTGGATCGCCGTCGGTTCCCAGTCCCTGGGCGGGGGGTCGAGCACCCTCTACATGATGCGCGCGGTGCTGGTGGAGCGGCGCAAGTGGGTCGCACCGGACATGTTCCGCGAGTGCTGGGCCATCGGGCAGGCCAGCCCCGGCATGCACCTGGTTGCCCTGTCTGGGATGCTGGGCGAGCGCATGGCCGGGCTGCCCGGGTTGGTCGTCTCCGTGGCGGCCATGGTCCTGCCCTCGGCTTTGATCACGGTCCTGTTCACCGCCGGCCTGGTGGAGATCGAGCAGCACCCGCTCGTCCAGAGCCTCCTGCGGGGCGTCATCCCGGCCATCGGCGGCATGACCGTGGCCATGGCCACGTTCTTCGGCCAGACCTCAGCCCGCCGGGGTCGAGTGGCCGTCGTCGACTGGCTGGTGGTGGGCGGGACCGCCGTGCTCATCGCACGAACCGGGGTTCCCGTCCTCTTCATCCTGCTCGGAGCCGCGGTCCTGGGTGCCTTTGCGCTGCGGCCGGTCGCGGCTCGTCCCAACCCGCCAGGGCGAGACTGATCGTGTCCCCACTCGAGTTCTTCCTCATCTTCCTGAAGGCCTCGGCCATCACCTTCACCGGCATGGGCTCGCTGCCGATCCTGCAGCAGGAGCTGGTGCAGTTCCACGGGTGGACGACCGACGAGCAGATTGCCAAGGCGGTGGCCATTGGCCGCCTCAGCCCGGGGCCCAACGGCATGTACGCCGTCAGCATCGGCTACGTGGTCATGGGCTGGCTGGGGGCGCTGCTGGCGCTGCTGGGCTCCGTGCTCCCGCCGCTGATCATCATCCCCCTGGCGCCGCTCGTGCGACGCAGCATCCACCGCCCGTGGGTGGACGGCCTGATGCGAGGCATCGGCCTGGGCTCGGCCGGCCTGCTCCTCTCCGTCGGCGTCGGCCTGGTCGCGCCAAATGGGTTCTCCCTGGCCGGCCCCGGCCCGTGGAACCTGGCCCTCGCCGTGCTGGGCTTCGCGCTGACCCGCACCGGCAAGCTGCACCCGGCCATCCCCCTGGGAGTGGCGGGGGTGGCAGGGGTAGTGCTCTCGATGGCCGGGCTGTAGCGGAAGAGGCCGATGCCGTGGTAACAGAGAAGCCCCACTTCCGCAGGGCTTCCACAAGGTCGCGATGGACGCACTCGTCGAGGTAGAGCGCTGGCGCCGACCTCAATCGGGATCGGCGTCGATACCAATCCCTCGCCAGGCACTTTCTTCCGGTGACCAGCGCTGCCCTCGCACGTGGTCTGCGAGAACAGGATCCCAGAAACTGGCTGCGAACTGGTGCGCCTCGCCAAGGTCTACCACTGGGACCGTGGGAGACTCGGTGGCAAGGCGCTGGAAGGAGTGGCTCCAGGATGCTGGGGGTGCTGGGAGACGAGGGGGCAAGGGGTGGGTAGCCCGCACGCTGAAGGTTGCATGAAGGCTCTCCGCAGTGGGGCGATGCCGCCAGCCGTAACGCAACTCCAGCGCGAAGCCTCCCTTCAGTACCCAGTCGTCCGACGTAGCCAGTCTCGCCAGGAAGCGCTCGAAAGCGACGCGCTGTTGAAGACGCTGAACGGCGATCCCCTGGTCGCGGGCGCGATTGCGCAGCAGGGCGAGCAGCCGGTCGCGGAAGCCGGACGGGGTCGCGCCTCGCTCAGGCCGCGGCATGGGCCACAGTCGCATCGATGAGCGGCTGAACCACCCGTTTGTGGCGGTAGCCTGGCCGGGCGGCCGCGGCGCGCAGTTGCTCCGGGCTTACCATCGCGCGCTCCAGCGCCTGGCCGATCGCCTTCTGGATCTGCTCGGGGCCGACCCCCTCGGCCGCGGCATCGACGATGGAGCGCGCCACCGTGGTCACCTGCACGCCCTCGTACATTGCCAACTCATCGGGACGCAGTACCGCGCGGTGCAGCGCAAAGTTGGACGACGCCCGACCAAACACCGGCGGGACCGTCAGGTGTACTCGGTCG
>JACQUR010000002.1 GCA_016210245.1 Chloroflexota bacterium | reverse complement strand
CGAATAGTCCTTCGGCGGCGGCTTGGGGGTGTTACCCTTGACCTCGGGCTTGCCCTGCTCGCCCTTGAGCCGGTTGAGCTCGTCCCGCAGCCGCTGGGTCTCGGCCCGCAGCTCGGTGTTCTCGCGCCGCAGGTCTTCGACCAGGTTGAGCAGGACGACCAGGGCCTGCCGGACCGGCCCCTCGGGCACGATTGCCACGACGAGCAGGGGTTCTGATAGCAACCGGACAGGAAACAACGCGAGGATCTCCCACCGGTGACCGCTTCGTTCACCCTGGGCCTTGAAGGGGATTACTCATCGGGCACGTCGGCCCAGGTGCGCCGCTTGATCCGGTCGAGGTCCTCGTGCGTCCAGCCCATCACCTCGTTGAGGAACGTGCCGGACTGGAGGATGGCCAGTTGCCCGTGGATGGGCTGAGCGGGATGGGTGAAGTCTTTGTCGTCGCTGATCAGGTAGTCGACGCCGGCGTTGATCGCTGCCAGCGCGATGGGGAGGTCCGTTGGGTCACGCATCAAGCCCCGGTGTGCAGCAACCGCTTTGGGGGCTGGATCCGGAACCTCGTCGTAGGCCAGATCGCACAGGAAGGTCTCAAACTGCTCGACGTGGGCGGGGAAGAGTTCCCGAAATTTCCGGCGGGCTTGGGCGAGGATGAACGGACAGAGCACGGCTTGGAAATCGCCCCGGAGGGCGTGGTGGAGCACCTCGTAAGGGAAACGGGGCCAGATGGTCCCGGCCAGCAGCACCGTGGTGTCGAGCATCACCCGAAGGTGGCTAGGGGGCCGGCTCGCCATAGGTCTCCTGGAAGACTGCTTGGCGGGTCTTGCGCAGCTCCTGCCGCAGCTTCTCCTCGGTCAGGCCTTGCCGCTCGGCTTCAGCCCCGACCTTGCGACCCAGGGCGGTCGGGCGGGCAGCGGCCAGCATACGCTGGTACTGCTCGTAGTCCTGCATGCTGATGATCGCAGCGACCGGAATGCCAAGCTTTTCCACGACCAGGTGCTCCTGCCGGCGATAGACGCGGTTGAGGAGCTCGCCCAGCTTATTTCTCACTTCGGTGGCGGCGATTACTTTCTGCATAGGTAACATCTCGATCATCACCCTCCCCCAACAAGGGTGTAGGCTTCTGTTGGGTAATGTAGAGTAGTCAAGAGTATACAACAGCGGACGAGGCATGTCAATAGCAAGCAACTCCAGTTCCAAGGAATCATGTGCGGGAGAGGGAGAGCCAGGCGCGACGATGGCGGTCGAAGTCGAGGCTGAGCGCTTCGGCGAGTTTGCTGACGGTGAGCCGACGCCCCAGGACGGTCCAGGTGCGCAGCATGGCGCTGGCCTGAGCGCGGAGGCGGGCGAAGGCCGGGGGCCGGCGCAGCAGGACCAGCAGGGCAGAGGCGAGCAGGACGATCCAGAGCAAGCGGTCGATGGCCTGCCCATCACGGACCATGAACTGGTCTACACCCCAGCCCTTCATGGTTTCGAACCCGGTCTCGATCGCCCAGCGCTGAGCCTAGCCGGCAGCCACCCCCTTGGCGTTGGCCAGCGTCGCGACCGGTAGGGTCGTGGCCAGCACCAGCGGCTCCTGAGCCTCGTCCAGGGGAACCAGCTCCAGCAAGTTCAGCGTGGCCTCCTGGAGATCGGCTTGGCGTCCCGAGCGGCTGTACTGGAGCGTGGCGCGCACGGCCCGCGCCCGGCAGCGGAGCGTCCCCTCCTGGCCCCGATCCCAGTCGAGTTCCCCCAGCCACGGCTGCTGCGCCAACCGCGCGTCCAGGGGGTGAAGGCCGCGGCGCCCTCGGGCCGGGCCAGGAGGGCGGCATCGATGCGGATGACCAGGTCCTGGTCGCGCCGGGCCAGCTTGATCAGCAACTCCTTGCGGCCCACGCCGCGATCGGCCACCACCACCGCCGCCAGCCCGAGCCGCCGCACCACCTCGCGGGCTTGGGCCAACACCGCCTCCTCCACCCGGTTCTGACTCTTGAGCTGCGGAGGGGCGTTCGAGTACCGGTGCCGCGCCAGAGGGACGAACGGCTTCCCCTTCAGCACCAGTCCCGCCACCACGTCCACGGAGCCCCGGGTCGTCTCCACCCGGGGGCGGGTCCGCTTGCCCGCCTGGCCCTGGCGCTGGCGCGCCCGGTTGCGGTGCGCTTTCCGCACCTTGCCGAGAGGCGCCATCCCCCGCCCGCGCTTGCCCGACCCGCGGCTGCGCTTGGGGGAGTCGGTCGGGTCGAGCACCACCAGCACCTTGCCCTGAGAGGTCGCCCACCGCTCGGCCGACAGGCGCTGGACCAGGGCTTCGATCACCCGGGTGCTCAGCGGGCGCAGCTCCCGGTGCGCCCGCTTGAGGAAGTCGCCCACGCCGATGGCAGTAGTCTTCACGTTCTTGGCCCGCCGCATCCCCACCAGAACTTGGCCCAAGTGGAGCAAGCGGGTCGAGCGGCGCAGCACCACCGCTTGGACCAGCTGCTCCCACGTCCGCAGAGTGCGGCGCTCCGGTTCTCGCCAGCCGGCCGGCTGGCGCGCGCTCTGCACCACCTGGGGCAGGAGCGTCGTCATCTGCTGCCGCTCCGCCCGAGCCACGGCTGCTTGCATCACGATCACCTCCAAGGACTCCGCTGCAAGTTCCGTGGCTCGCCCTGCCTCTACACCCCAGCACCAGCTCAGAAGTTTCCTTGGAACTGGAGGCTCTACGCCACCGACCAGGGCTACGACACCAGCAAGGTCTCCTTGCAGTCGGTGACCCGGCGCTGGACCGACCCGGAGCTGGGCCAGCAGACGGCGGTCACGAAGTGCGAGTACCAGGACGCGGCCAACCCGGGGCGGGTGACGAAGGTCATCCCGCCAAGGGGCAACAGTGGGCCGACGCCGGACTACAGCTACGCCACCAGCTTCGGGTACTACCAGAGCGGCAGCCAGGCGAGGCTGCTGGAGCGGG
>JACQUR010000001.1 GCA_016210245.1 Chloroflexota bacterium | reverse complement strand
GGCACCGGCCCGCTCCAGCCGCTCCGCGCTGCACGTCCTGGATCGTCACCTGGCCATCTCCCCAGGTCTTGCTTCTCGATTGATTATACCTGCGGCGGCCAGGCCAGCGGACTCACGGCGGGGACTTACTGCTCGAGGCGCGCCGCAGCGCGGCGCGCCGCCTCCTTCCTGCTTCCGAGTCACGCCCTTGCTGCAGCCATCGAGCCGAGGTTTCCCTTTCCAGGAGAGGCTGAGGCGTCGCGAACCAGGAGGCGACGGTATGCGGGCTGGCCGCCACGCCCGCAAATGTGTCCAGGATAGCGGGGAGCACTGGATAGGGACGCCCCTCCCCCGTGAAGAGGTCTGAGGCCCGCCCTGATGGAGGTTGTCGAATTCTTCCGGTCCTGGCTGGTTGGGGCTGCCGCCCTGACGGGCGGACCCAGGACCGCCATTCTGGGCGGCAGCCCCAACCAGGTACACCGGATTATTTCCGCAACCTTCATCAGGGCGGCAGCTTCCTTCAAGACGAAGATCCGAACCAGGGGGTCGAGCGCGGACAACGCGCCGTTCCGGTATCATCTGCTCCGGCTCGTGCTGTGAATTGGGACAGGTTGCCGCACAGCAGTGCTGAGTGCTGAGTGCTGAGTCCTGAGTGAGGGACCTCGACTCAGCACTCAGCACTCGTGCGGCGTAGCCTGTCCTGCACCTGGAGTTGCCATGCCGTACAAGTACATTGGCCAGCCGATCAAGCGCGTGGAGGACCATCGGTTTCTGACCGGGCGCGGCAAGTACGTCGACGACCTGCGGGTCCTCGAGCTGGCGCACGTGGCCATCCTGCGCAGTCTCCACGCGCACGCCAGGATCCGGGCTATCGACGCTCGGCCGGCGCTGCAGGTGCCAGGGGTGCTGGCCGTGTTCACTGGCGAGGACACGCGCGGGCTCGGCAACTTCCCGGTGGTGAACCTCGAGCATGACCCACTGGTGCCGTTCCAGCCCGTGCTGGCCGACGATCGAGTGCGGTTCGTGGGCGAGCTGGTGGCGGCGGTGGTCGCGCTCTCGCCGGCCGTGGCCCGCGATGCTCTGGATAGGATCGAGGTGGAGTACGAGCCGCTCCCGGCCGTGGTCGACCTGGAGGCGGCACTCGACCCGGACGCGCCCCTCGTACACGAGGACGTGCCCGGCAACGTGTGCATGCGGCACTCGCAGCGGGCGGGAGCGGTGGACGCGGCGTTCGCGCGCGCGGCGCACGTGGTCCGGGTGCGCATCCAGACCAATCGCGTGGCGCACGTGGCCATGGAACCCCGAGGGGTAATTGCCGACTACGACCAGGGCCGCGGCGAGCTCACGGTCTGGTCGGCTACCCAGGCGCCGTTCCGGGTGCGCACGGCGTTGTCGGAGGTGCTGGGCATTCCGGAGAACCGGATCCGCGTCATCGCACCGGACGTCGGCGGCGGCTTCGGGGGGAAGTCGGTGGCCAAGTCGGAGGAGGCGCTGCTGGGGTTCATCGCCCTGCACCTGCGGCGGCCGGTGAAGTGGATCTCCACCCGGAGCGAGGACCTGGTGTCCACCCACCACGGTCGCGGCATCCTCCACCTGGCGGAGGCCGCGGCCGACGAGGACGGGCGGGTGCTAGCCCTGCGGGTCCGGCTCGTCCATACGCCAGGCGCGTACGTGGCGGCAACCGGGCTGCTGCCCGCAATCCGGTCGTCGCAGTTCTCCACCGGCCCCTACCGCATCCCGGCTATCGAGCGCGAGACGCTGTGCGTGCTGACCAATACCAACCTGATGGGCCCGAACCGCGGCACCGGGCGACCGGAGAGCATCGCCATGATCGAGCGCGTCATAGAGGAGGTGGCCCTGGCCACAGAGCTCGATCCGCTCGAGGTGCGGCGGCGCAACCTGATCCGCCCCGACGAGTTCCCGTACTGCACGCCCACCGGTACGGTGTACGACAGCGGCGACTACCAGCACACGCTAGCCCGGATGCTGGAGCTGGCCGACTACGAGGGCCTGCGGCGCCAGCAGGAGCAGGCGCGCGCGCGCGGCGAACTGGTGGGCCTCGGGCTGTGTACCAGCGTTGGCATGACCGCGACCCAGAAGTGGCAGAGCGCCACCGTGCAGGTCGAGCGGAGCGGCGACGCCACCGTGTTCACCGGCTCGTCGCCCCACGGCCAGGGCCACGAGACCGTCTGGGCACAGGTGGCGGCCGACTACCTGGGCATGCGCATGGAGGACATCCGGGTCGTGCATGGCGACACGGCTGCCACGCCCCCCGGCACGGGTACCATGGGCACCAACGGCGCGCCCCTGTCGGCGCCCGCGGTGGCGCTGGCCAGCCGCCAGGTGCAGGAGAAGATGCTCCGCATCGCCGCCCATGCGTTCGAGTGCCAGCCCGAAGACCTGGCGATCGAGGCCGGGCGGGTGCAGGTGCGGGGCGTGCCGGAGCGGTCGATATCGGTCAAGCAGATCGCCCAGCTCGCCTACGCCGGACGCGGTCTACCGCCGGGCATGGAGCCCGGCCTGGACGCGACCGTGCGGTTCATGCACGAGACCGAGCCGTTCGCCTTCGGCGCCTTCCTCGTGGCCACGCGCGTCGACCGCGAGACGGGCGAGGTGCGGGTGGAGAAGATCGTGGGCGTGGACGACTGCGGGGTGGTGCTCAACCCGCTCATCCTGGATGGGCAGAGCGACGGAGGCGTCGCCTTCGGCCTGGGCCAGGTGCTGTACGAGCAGATCGTCTACGACGAGGCGGGCCAGCCGCTCACCACCTCGTTCCTCGACTACGCTATCCCGCGCGCCGACGCCATGCCAGCGGAGCTGGTGCTCGACCGGACGGTGACCCCGAGCCCGCTCAACCCCCTCGGGACCAAAGGCGGCGCGGAGGGCGCGAACATCGCCCTGCCGGCGGCAGTCTACAACAGCGTCCTCGACGCCCTCCGCCCGCTGGGCGTGCGCACGCTGCCCATGCCGCTGACCCCTCAGAACGTGTGGCGGGCGATGCAGGCGGCCCAGAGGGGGTAGTCGCCGCGAGGCGTGCAGGCCGTTCCATGCTCAGACGTGGAACGGCCTGCACGCCTCTGGGAGCCAGATCGCTCTCAGCTCGTCTGTTCGACCTCAAGCGCGGCCAGAAAGCGTCGCACCGTCAGGACAGCAACGCCGCGCTCGCCAAGAATCGCGGCCACGTCAGGCGCTCCCTTCAGGTCGTCGTCTCGGGTGACGAGCGTGTCGGCACGACCGTTGAGCGCGGTTTCGATGAGCATGTCATCGCTCGGGTCGCGGCACAGAGGCACGGCACCGGTAACCGTCACGACGTCCGCGCGCTCCCGCAGGAGTCCCACAAGGTCACTGACATCGGCTGGTGTCACTCCGTACCGGCGCGCGAAGCGAGGGCGGGTCAGAACCATCGCCACCTCCGCGAGCAGCGGCTCGCTCGTCACAAGCACGTATCGTCGCTGCTGCAATGCCGCTCGCACGGCAGCCGGCGGGCCGGCCGGATTCAGAACGGCCGAGATCCAGACATTGGTGTCAACGACCGCGCGCATCAGCAGCCGCGCCAGCCGCACGGTGAGCCTGGCGGACCTCCTCGCGTGCCGCTGTGATGTCCGCCTCGATCTCCTCCGGCGTCACCTCCACCGGGATGCGCTGCTGGATGCGAGCCACAAGCTGGTCGAAGCGCTCGCCCCAGTCCGTGCCGTCGCGAAAGCGCCGGGCAAGATACTCATCCACCGCGCGTCGCACGAGCTCGGCCACACTACGCCGCTCTTCGGCGGCCAGGTGCTTGAGCGCGCGCACCTGCTCGGAGTCCAGAAAGATATTGGTCCGATGCATGCACGCCCCCTCCTCCCCTGGCAAGTATACACCATGGTGTATCCATGCCAGGAGAGGAGGGGGCGTGCGCGCCCGAGGCCCATCTCTTGCTCACCTGCCTCACCCACCTGCGAGCAGAAACAGGCCGCTGCCGATGAGCGCTGAGCCGAGCAGCCGCTGGGGGCCGTAGGGCTCGCGCAGCACCAGTACGCCCAGCAGGGCGGCGATGACCACCGAGACCTCGCGGGCGGGCACGACGTAGCTGACCGGGGTGAAGGTCAGGGTGAGCAGCACCAGCCCGTAGGAGGTCGGGCTGAGCAGGCCCACGGCCACGACGCGGGCGGGATGGCGCTGCCACTCGGCCACCACCTTCGCCCGGCGCCCGCGCAGGATGAACGTCAGGCCAATGGCAATGCCGAGGTGCAGCACGTAGACGTACAGCACGGGTGGCACCAGGGCCACCCCCAGTTTGTCCACCGTTGAGAAGGCGGCGATGATCAGCCCGGTGAGCAGGGCGTAGCGCGTGCCGGGCTGCCGAATCGCCCCGCCGAGCGCCCGCAAGCCCTGCCAACCGAGCATGGGCAACTGGATGGTGACGATGCCGGCGGCGATGAGCAGCACCCCGAGGGTTGCCCGCTCCGAGAGCCGCTCGCCCAGCAGCAGCACGCCCAGCAGGGGGACGAGCAGCAGGCCGGAGCCGCGCGCGAGCGGGTACACCAGCGAGAGGTCGCCGAAGCGGTAGGCTTGCGCCAGGGACCAGAAGTACAGCGCCTCGAACAGCGAGCTGAGCAGCAGGATGCCCCAGCCGAGCAGCGGGACCGGGTGCGTGAGCGCGAGCCAGAGGCCGAGGGGCAGGAAGACGGCGCAGGTCACCATGGTGGCGCCGCAGAAGAAGGCGAGCTTGTCGTGCGCCTGCTTGGAGAGCAAGTTCCAACTGGCGTGGACCAGCGCCGAGAGCAGCACCAGCGCGAGCGCGAGCAGCGTCATGGATCGAGGTCCCGGTTCCGAACAACACTCCCCGCAAGCGTAGCACGCCCGTGGGGACGCGAGCATCCGCACCCCCGTAGCCCACAGAATCCATGGGGGTCGAGCCTGGCCCCGCCACCCGTTGGGTGGCGGGGCCAGGCTCGACCCCCATGGACCAGGAAGCCCTTTCCTCTCTCGCCGGGCAAGGACTACAGTGGAAGAGTAGGCGCATCTTCCCTCGCCGCAGAGACGCAGAGCTGCTCGGAAACAGTGAAGAACCCCACTCAGCGTCGCTGCGACTCTGCGACGCAGATCGCTCAGCGCGGTCTGACGTGGGGCCGGACTCGGGCTGGTGCGGCAAGGAGGGACCTGATGGCGGAGCGCGCGCGGGGCCGCGACTGGTTCGCCCGCCTGGTCGTCGTCCTGGGCATCCTGGGCTTCGCCGGGGCCGTGCTGTTCCACAGCCAGGCTTTTCCGGTCGCGTCGATCGATTTCCGGGTCGATCGCGCCGCGGCCGAGCGGTTAGCCATCCAGTACGTGCAGGGGCGGGGCTACGAGGTCGGCGACTACCTGCGCGCGGTCAGCTTCCAGGTCGACGAGAGTGCCAAGAACTACCTGGAGCGCACGGCCGGGCTGGCGGAGCTGAACCGCCTCGCCCGCCACGAGGTCGCGCTCTGGTCCTGGCGAGTCCGCTTCTTCCGCCCCCTGCAGAAGGAGGAGTTCAACGTCCAGGTTGATCCCAGCGGGCGCGTCAGCGGCTTCGGACACGAGCTGGCCGAGGACGCCCCGGGCGCCACCCTGTCCGCCGCCGAGGCTCGCGCGCAGGCCGAGCGTTTTCTGGCGGCTGAGGAGCAGCTCGACCTGCAGCGCTACCGGCTGGTCGACGCGCGCGCCGAACAGCGGCCCGGGCGCACCGATCACACCTTCACCTGGGAGCGGGAAGGCTTCAAGGTGGGCGAGGCCACGGCACGCCTCACGGTGGGCGTGCAGGGCGAGGCGGTGGGGCGCTGGCGCGAGTTCGTGAAGGTGCCGGAGGCCTGGGAGCGCGAGCAGCACGAAGCGTTCAACCGCGGGCTGACCTTGAGCAACGTCGGCTGGACCCTGTACGCCGTCCTGATCGTGGCGATGCTCGTGGTGGTGCTGCGGGCGCTCCAGGAGCGCCAGGCGCGCTGGCGCTTCGGCCTCGCCCTTGCGGCGGTCGTGTTCGTCGTCGGCCTGCTGGCTGGCCTGAATGGTCTCCCTCTGCTGCTGATCGGCTATCGCACCAGCTCCGAGCTGGAGAGCTACGTCATCCAGCAGGTCCAGGCCATCCTGGCCAACCAGGTGCTCGTCGGGCTGGTGGCGCTCGTCTCGGCCGTGGCCGGCGTGGCGCTCGTCCGCCGAGTGATCCCCTCCGTGCCCTCGCCAGCGGCCCAGTTGAGCTGGCGCGGGCTGCGTACACGCAGCACGGTGCGGGGGCTGCTGTTCGGCTATGCCGTCGCTGGGATGTGGCTTGGCTACGTGGTGCTGTTCTACTGGCTGGGCAGCCGCTTCCTCGGCGTCTGGTCGCCGGTCGAGCTGCCCTACGACGACGTGCTCAGCACCTACCTGCCCTTCCTGTATCCCCTGACCGTCGGGGCCGTGGCCGCCATCACTGAGGAGTTCTCCTTCCGCCTGTTCGCCATCCCGCTCGTCCTGGCGCTGGCCCTGCGGCTGATGGGCCGAACTCAGCACTCAGGACTCAGCACTCAGCACTCGGTGGCCGCGACCGCGCTCGCCCTGCTGGTGCCGGCCGCCCTCTGGGCCTCGCTCCACAGCACCTACCCCCAGCAGCCCTTCTACATCCGGGCGCTGGAGCTGGCCGCCGTGGGCTTCGTCGACGGGATCATCTTCCTGCGCTACGGGGTGCTGCCAACTGCGATCGGCCACTACACCTACAACGCCAGCGTGGTCGGTGGCCTCTTCCTCCTGTCCGGCAACCCCTTCTTGATCGCCTCGGCCCTGGTGGCCGTGTTGCTGCCGCTGGTCCTGCTGGCGCCAGCCGCCCTGGCGCACCTGCGCGGCCAGCCGCTGCTGGGCGACGAGGCCCTGGCCGAGCCGATCGTGCCCCCGGCCCCGGCCGGGGCGCAGCCGGAAGCCCCGACCGGGCAGCGGCCGAGCGTCCGCGAACGCCCCGTGTCCGCCTGGGCCCTGCTGGCGGCTCTGGCGGTGGGCCTGGCCCTGGCTGCGGGCGTCGCCGTGGTGGGGGTGCCCCGACTCGGCGAGGGCGTGCGCGTGGCGGTGGGGCGCGACGCAGCCCGGGCGGCGGCCGAGCAGCACCTGGCCGCGCTGGGCGCCACCGCGGCTGACTGGTCGTCCGCCCTGAGCTTCCGCGACGACAGCGCCAGCCAGGCGGCCACCTACCTGGTCCGCCAGCTCGGCACGGCTGAGGCGAACCGGGTCCTGGAGGCCGAGCTGGCGCCCTTCACCTGGGAGGCCAGGTACTTCCACGAGCTGCAGCAGGAGGAGTACGTTCTCTGGCTCGACCCAGCGCGCGCCGATCGCTTGCGCGGCTTCCGCCACCTGTTGGACGAGCGCGCCCCGGGCAGCCGCCTGGCTCGCGAGGCGGCCCAACCGATCGCCGAAGCCCACCTGCTGGCGCAGGGCATGGACCTGGCTCGCTTGCGCCTGGTCGAAGCGGCGAGCCAGGAGCTCGACCAGCGCACCGACCACGTGTTCACCTGGGAGCGCACCGACTTCGCCGTCGGGGAGACCAGGCTGCGCACCACCGTGGCGATCGCCGGCGACCGCGTGAGCGAGTTCCGCACGTTCCTCAAGACGCCGGAGGCCTTCGACCGCGAGGTGGAGCGGCGCTCCCCGGCCGAGGTGCTGCTGGGCGGGCTGCGCGTCTTCCTGGGCCTCGGCCTGGCGCTGTGGCTCCTGGCGCTGTTCGCCCTGCGCTTCCGCGACCGGGCGATCGACCTTCGCTTTGCCTCTGGCGTCGCGCTGGCCCTGGCCCTGGTCTTCGCCCTGGCGCAGGTGAACGGCTGGGCCAACGCCCTGGAAGGCTACGTCACGACCATGAGCGTACGGAGCTTCCTGGTGCTGAGACTCGCCGGCGCAGCGGTCCAGCTCCTGGGGGTGGGCCTGGCAGCGTTCCTCCTGGCCGGCGTGGCCGAGAGCCTGTACCGAGCGATGTTTCCCGAGCGCCGGCCGCTACCCGCCGCCCTGGCCCAACGCTGGCCCGCCCATCCTGAGCTTGTGGTTCGACAAGCTCACCATGAGCGGAGGGTCGCTCATCCTGAGCCTGCCGCTCATCCTGAGCCTGCCGCTCATCCTGAGCCTGCCGCTCATCCTGAGCCTGCCGCTCATCCTGAGCCTGCCGCTCATCCTGAGCCTGCCGAAGGACGCCGGCCGGTCGAAGCCGTCGCGCTCGCCCTCGCGGCGGTGGCCTTCCTCTACGGGCTACAGGGAGTGCTACGTCTGGCAATGGAGTATCTCGCCCGATCGACGTTCCGCGCCACCTCGGAGCAGCCGGTCGGGCTGCTGAACACGTTCCTGCCGGCTCTGGCGGCCGGGGCGGAGGCGCTCCTGGGCACGGGTTTCCTGCTGCTGGCCGGCCTCGCCGCCGGCCTGGCGCTCTATCAGACGCTGCGCCGCCCGGCGCTGGTGGCGCTGGCCAGCCTGCTGCTGGCGCTGGCGTTCAACCTCTCGGTGCGCAGCCTGGCCGAAGCCGCGATCGGGGTGGGCTACTGGCTGGTCCTGGCCGCGGTGGGCTACGTGTTCGTGGCCCGGCTGGCGCGCCACCATGCCTCGGCCTATCTCCTGGCCGCCTGGGCTGCCCTGCTGGCCGGCCCGGCCCAGTTCCTGGCCGGGCAGGCGGAGCCGTTCTATCGGGCCAACGGCCTCGCCGCGGCCGCCGCGCTGCTGGCGCCCTTCCTGCTGCGCCTGGCGCTGGGCGGCCGGCCACCGGTCGCCGCCGCCGAGCAGCGGCCGCCCGAGTAGTCCCAGGGTTGTGCGGAAGTCTAGACAATCGTCATGACATTTCGGTAGTATTGGCACGAGAGGGTAGCATGATGGTTGCCAGGCGTGTTCCTGCCACGACGCTCAGTCTCCGTAAGATTCGGGCCGACCTTGGCCTCTCGCGCGAGCGGATGGGCCGACTCCTGGACGTCAGCGCCAAGACGATCGAGCGCTGGGAGGAGCGCGACACCCTGCCTGCAAGCTCGCTGCTCACAGCTCGCCTGTCGAAGATTCAGGAGGTCGCGCAGCTTGGGCTCACCGTCTATACAGCCGAGGGGTTCGCACGCTTCCTCGCGACGCCGATGGCTGAGCTCCGGGGTCGCACCGCCCTGCAGCTTATGGCAGCAGGAGAATTCGAGCCTGTCCTCGCCGCCCTAGCCGCTGATTACGAGGGCCTTGGGTACTGAGTGACGCTCGACTCCTTCCTGCGGCCGTGGTCGGCTGTGGCCCAGTCAATCTCAACTCCCCCGACCAGCTTAGAGTGACGCTCGACTCCTTCCTGCGGCCGTGGTCGGGGTCCGCCGTGCGCCACATTCCCGCAGGCTCCCGCTACGAGGTGCTGGATTTCCGATTCGCGGGACGGGGAGCCGATAATCGCTGGAACTACCCAGGCGAGCCAACGCTCTACCTGGCCAGCGACCGCGGAGTGGCGCTCGCCGAGTTCGCGCGGCACCTCAAGGAAGACCGCGCTCCCGACCTCAGCCGCGCGGCTGTCGAGCGACAAGTCTTTCGCCTGGAACTGGCCATCGACCGCCTGCTCGACCTCCGCGATCCGCACCTCTGCCAACTCCTGGGGCTCGAAGGGACTCCCGTGAGCTTCCTTGACAAGGTCGTTGCAAGGGCGACGGCCAACTACCTGCGCCGAGTCACTGCCGCCCAGGCGCTGCTGGTCCCGTTGATGGCCTTCCTCGATCACCTCGACCGCTGGGTCATGGTCCTGTTCCTGGAGAAGCTACCGCCGGAGCCGAGGCGGTTCATCCCCTCGATGACGGTTGAGGGGAGGCTCCGCGTCGGCTAACGGGCAGGGCGTGGCCACCGAACTGCTGGCGCAGCGCGGCGACGAGCTTGCCGCCGAAGTCCTCCCACGGTGGACGATGACCCCTCCGTTGCGGGCCGAGCTGCCTGCAGCGTGGCGCCCGGCCAGGGGAGGCCCGCTCCCGTGGCACGCCCCGCCGGGCGGCGCGGACCGACCGCGCGCAGGCAGTCCCAACCCCACAGCAGCAGCGGTGATCACCCGGATTTGGTATCGCTTCACGCGCTGGCAGCCTGCCGAGACGTAGCCGAGCCTACAGACGGGCGAGATCGAGCAAGCCGATACTGCGGCACGGATAGGTTGTCTGCTGAAGGACAGCCGAGGAGGTATTGATGATTCGATCGCAAACCTTCAGGTCAGGCGTTGCCCGCGCGCTGGCGCTCGCGGGGTTACTCGGCGTGGGGCTGGCGCCAGGCGCGCTTGCCCAGGAGTCGCCGGACGGCGAGGCCTTGAGCATTGCCTTCCCAACTGATGGGGCAGTCCTGCAGAGCACGGACATTCCGGTCCGCGTTCAGGTCGGCGGCTTCAACCTGGCCTGCGACGAGGCCGGCGCACCCGATCGCAGCGGCGCTGGCCACCTCCACGTCATGCTCGACGGCATGAGCATGGCCCAGCTTACCAACTTCTACTGCACCCAGGAGTTCTGGATCTCCGGCCAGGGCGTCCAGGCGGGCCAGCACACGCTCACCCTGGACCTGGCGACGAACACCCACGCCGACCTGATGGACACGGCGAAGAGCGTGACCTTCCTGTATCAGCCGACCAAGCCCGCGGCCGCGCTCCCCCAGTCGGGCTCGGCCAAAGGCGCGACGGTAGAGATCAGTGCCCCGAAGAACGGTGCAACGGTCGGTCCCCAGTTCAAGCTGGAGGTCAAGCCGACCGACTTCACCGCCTCCTGTGACCTGGAGGGCAAGCAGAATGTGGCCGGATTCGGCCACTACCACGTGTTCGTCGACATGGACCCCGGGGCGATGATGATGGGCGGTGGCGCGCCGGGCGCCATGGACATGATGAGCATGGCGGGCATGATCTCCATGCCCTGCGGAAGCTCCATCCCCGTCGATCTGACCGCCTGGCCGTCGGGCCAGCACATGCTGAGTGTCGAGCTGGAGCAAAACGACCACACCCCGCTGATGGAGCCGGGCCAGGGGCCCAAGTTCGCCACGATCACCGTCAATCTTCAGAATCCGTTCCAGCCGTAGGCCTGGGAGTAGTCAGTCCGCCGTGGGAAGGGCAGGGTCGCCAGGACCACTAAACCACGAGTCGAACAACCCATCGGAGC
>JACQUR010000075.1 GCA_016210245.1 Chloroflexota bacterium | reverse complement strand
CGTTAGGCCCGCCCTTCAGGGCGGCAGGTGACCATCCCGCGACCGCTCGAAACCGGACAACTGAATAGCCCTAATGCCGGGGGCTTGCGCTTGACGGCCCCCGCCACGCCTGCCTATAATCCACCCAAATCGAAGAGCTCAATGGCGTTGAACAGGACTAGTAGCCGCTCTTGGCCAGCGCAGCGAGTCGGGTATGGTGGGAGCCGATGCTGGACGGGCGGGTGAATGGACCTGGGAGCCGCAGGCTGAAATCCATACGAGAGTAGGCCGAGCCGGAGTTACCACCGTTACCAGGGTGTAGGGCATCGCCTCTCGGGGCCGTGCCTGCGCAAGAAGCCCGCGGCCTGCTGTGCCGCGGGGAAGAAGGGTGGCACCACGAGATCCCCTCGTCCCTTTGTGGACAGGGGGGTTTTTTATTTTGGATTTTGGATTTTGGATTTTGGATTGAGGACGCTGGATCCCGGCCGTCCTCAATCCAAAATCTAAAATCTAAAATCTAAAATCAGGTTGGGGGTGTTGAGGATGAGCGTACCTTCGCCGGATGGCCAGACGCGACGCAGGCGGTTGCTGACGGGCTTGCGGCCGACGGGGAAGCTGCACCTGGGTAACTACGTGGGCACACTGGAGAACGACGTGCGCCTGCAGAGCTCGGGCGAGTACGAGTGCTTCTTCCTGATCGCCGACTACCACGCCCTGACCACCTATTACGAGCAGTCGCGCCAACTGGGCGGCAACATCACCGAGACGCTGCTCGATTTCCTGGCGGTCGGGATCGATCCCGAGAAAAGCACCATCTACCTCCAGTCGCTGGTGCCGGAGGTGGCCGAGCTGTTCCTGCTGTTCACCATGTTGGTCTCGATCTCGCGCGCCCAGCGTATCCCGACCTTGAAGGAGCAGGTGCGCGACCTGAAGCTGGAGTCGGCCTCATTGGGCCTGCTCAACTACCCCGTCCTCCAGGCCGCCGACATCCTGATGGTCAAGGGCGAGGTGGTCCCGGTGGGCAAGGACCAGTCCTCCCACATCGAGCTGACGCGCGAGGTCGCCCGCCGCTTCACCCAGCTCTACGGCCCCGTCTTCCCCGAGGCGGAGGCGCTCATCGGGCGCGTGCCCACCCTGCCCGGCACCGACGGCAAGCCCAAGATGTCCAAGTCGCTGGGCAACGTGATCCTGCTCTCGGACGACGCCAGGACCGTGACCGCGCAGGTCAAGCGGATGTACACCGACCCCACCCGCATCCACGCCACCGATCCGGGCCACGTGCGCGGCAACCCGGTCTTCGTCTACCACGACGCCTTCAACGACCACAAGGACGAGGTGGCCGACCTGAAGCGGCGCTACCGCCGCGGCCAGGTGGGCGACGTGGAGGTCAAGCAAAAGCTGGCCGCGGCGCTCGATCGCTTCCTGGACCCCATCCGCGAGCGGCGGGCGTACTTCGCCCAGCGGCCGCAACTGCTGGAGGAGATCCTGCTGGCGGGCAGCGAGCGGGCGCGGGCGGAGGCGCGCAAGACGATCGAGGAGGCGAAGGAAGCCATGGGCATGACCTACTTCCTGGGCAGCCGCGGCCTGGTCGCGGCGCAACACTGAGATGAGCCCCGCACGCACGACCCCCGACCTGGACACCGTGCGGCGGCTGGCCGAGCGCCAGGGCGCTGGCGCTGTGCCGCTGTCCTGCGAGGTGCTGGCCGACCTGGAGACGCCTCCGTCCGCCTTCCTGCGCCTGGCCCACCGGCCCAACGCCTTTCTGCTCGAGAGCGTGGAGGGGGGCCAGCACCTGGCCCGCTACTCGTTCCTGGGCTTCGACCTGCAGGACAGCCTGGTGCTGCGCGAGGGGAGCGCCCAACTGACCCGGGGCGACCGGGTGGAGGAGCTGCCCTACACCGACCCGCTGACGCTGATCGACGGGCTGGTGGCCCGGCCGGGGGTGGTGCGGCTGCCCGGGATGCCGCGCTTCGTGGGCGGGGCGGTGGGCTACCTGAGCTACGAGGCTGCCCGCTGCTTCGAGCGCCTGCCGGCCCCGGAGCGGGACCGGCTGGGCCTGCCGCTCGGGCACCTGATGCTGGTGGACACCCTGCTGGTCTTCGACCACCTGCGCCGCACGGCCATGGCCATCACGCACATCCCCCTGGACGGGGACGTGGAGGCCGAGTACCGGGCCGGGCAGGAGCGCCTGGAGCGCGTGCTCGACCAGTTCGCTTTCGCGCGCATGCCGGCGGCGAGCTTCCCGGAGGCGGTCGACGCGCTGGCGCGGCCGGACGAGGTCCGCTCCAACTTCAGCCGGGCCGAGTTCGAGCAGATGGTGCGGCGAGCGAAGGAGCACATCGTGGGCGGGGACGTGATCCAGGTAGTCGTCTCCCAGCGTCTGGAGCTGCCCTGCCGCGCCCCCGCGTTCAGCGTCTATCGCGCCCTGCGCTCGCTCAACCCGTCGCCGTACCTGTACTTCCTGGACTTCGGCAGCTACCAGATCATCGGCGCCTCGCCGGAGCTGCTGGTGCTGGTCGAGGACGGGGTCGTCTCCACCCACCCGATCGCCGGCACGCGCCCTCGCGGCCGCACCCCCGAGCAGGACCAACACCTGGCCCGCGAGCTTCTCCAGGACGAGAAGGAGCGGGCGGAGCACGTGATGCTGGTCGACCTGGGCAGGAACGACATCGGGCGGGTGTCCGTGCCGGGCTCGGTGACCGTGCCCCAGCTCATGGAGGTGGAGTACTACTCCCACGTCATGCACATCGTCTCCCACGTGCAGGGCCGCCTGCGGAGCGAGCTGCGGCCGGTGGACGCGCTGCGGGCCTGTTTCCCGGCCGGCACGGTCTCGGGCGCGCCCAAGATCCGGGCGATGGAGCTGATCGCCGAGTTCGAGCCGGAGCGCCGTGGACCCTACGCCGGCGCGGTCGGCTTCTTCGGGCTCGACGGCGACGTGGAGGCGGCGATCACCATCCGCACCATTGTTCTGCAGGACGGGGTGGCCCATGTGCAAGCCGGGGCAGGGATCGTGGCCGACTCGGACCCGGCCACGGAGTACCAGGAGACGCTCAGCAAAGCCGAGGCGCTGCTGAGCGCGGTGCGCCGGGCCGAGAGTGTGGGCCCCCTCACCCCAACCCTCTCCCAGG